>JAAZBV010000024.1 GCA_012513605.1 Desulfatiglans sp.
ATACTTTCGATAAGCATGAATCATATCCTCCTTCCCATAGGTTAGTCACCAACAGGAAGTACTTGATTTGATTCATGCTTTCAAGTTTTTTATTAACCTGGCACCCACAAATTCTTGTGAGGAGCCACCAAATTGATATAACACGAAATAGCGGTGGGATTTCATCTGATGATCATGCACTTCTCAGAGTTTCACCAATTGCAGAAAATGAACTAATGAATTTGACTATGGGAGATGAGACAGCCCTAACAGGCGACTGCATACGTACAATATTAGATAGAGTTAAAAATACCTTAACGACAGAAAAAGACAAAATAATTTTTGAAGAAAAGTCTAAATATCAAACTTTATGCACAGACCGAGATTGCATAAAAGATCAAAATGAAAAAATTGGCTCAAATTTGTATTGGGTATCTGGAAGGCTCGCTAAAATTATAACTCTTTTTACAGGTGTAATAGGTTTTTCCATACTCATTCTATCGATAGTAGTAACAACATTTCTTTCAAGCCCTTTCCTCTTTAACTCAGTATTTTTGAGTTTTATTATTGTAACTCTTTTTTGTATTGCCATAATATTCGGACTAATGAATTGGTATAAAGGAATAACTCTAAAAGAAATATTAAATAAATTAGAGATAAAAATACATGAGAATATTTTTCATTATTTGGAAAACATTTTAATTAAAGGAAAAGAATAAAATCATATCAAAATATTTTTCCTGTTTTATATAAACGTCATATCGGGAAAAACGCGGTGTCAGGGCCTGATATTGCCACATTAGTAGGGCGTATGGGGCGCAGGTAATTAACTCATGCAATTATCTTTACATTTTATCTACGTCTCATGCTTTTCATTGATAATAAACCGGCAAATCGAATAAAAATATCGTATAGCCAAGATTAGCAGAATATGAGTAACGAATTAATAAGAAATAACCATTACGTACCTATCTGGTATCAAAAAAACTTTTTGTCCTCTAAGAGAGGGGCATTCTATTATCTTAATCTTTACCCTGAGAAGGTTGAATCACCTGGTGAGGAAATTAAGTATAAGAAACAAATACGTTGGCCGTTCTCTCCCAAACAATGTTTCTATAAAACTGATTTGTATACGACTTCTTTTTTAGGACACCTTAACGACGAAATTGAGCGGTACCTTTTTGGCAAAATAGATAGTGATGGATCAAGAGCCATTAAAGCTTTGATGGACTTAAATTATCGTTTGTTCCATGATTACTTTGTTAAAGTTTTTGAATACTTGGATATTCAAAAACTCAGAACGCCCAAAGGACTTATATGGTTAAGCCAAAAGTTTCCAATGATTACCCATAATCAGCTTTTAATTGAGATGCAGAATATCCAAAGGCTGCATTGTACATTATGGGCCGAAGCCGTAAAAGAAATCGTTTCGGCCAATAATTCCAAGATAAAGTTTATCGTGTCTGATCATCCTGTGACAGTGTATAATGCAGCTTGTCCGCCCACTTCAACTGAATGCAAATATCCTAACGACCCAAGAATTGAAATGCAGGGAACGCAAACTATTTTCCCTCTGGATTCCAACCGGTGTCTGATTTTAACAAATTTGGATTATGCTAAAAACCCCAGTTTGCGAAATCTTAAAGAATTTAGACCAAATCCAAATCCTTTTCGAAACACATTGATAAGATATGATAACATCATTAATGGGAGAGAATTATCAGAAGAAGATGTTGAGCATATTAATTATATAATTAAGTCTCGCGCATCACAATTCTTAGCTGCTGAAGAAAAAGAGTGGTTATTCCCAGAAAAAAGGGTCCATTCAGATTGGGTCAAATGCGGCAACGTGCTAAAGCCTCCCACTGATAAGCTTTATCAATTTGGAGGTGAAATATATGTTGGATACGAAGATGGTTCATCCGAATACTTTGATCAATATGGACGAAGAGAACCAGAATCCGAATTTTTAAAGAAAAAGAAAAGGGCTGGAAAAATTGGTCCAAATGCTTCCTGTCCATGCGGCAGTGGTAAAAAATATAAGAAATGTTGCAGAGATATACCTGATAATGAACGTCCAGCTAGCGATGTTCTAAGTATTCGTGAACGTAACCTATTTTTTTATGATATCGTTACAAGAATTTTGGGAGTGAATAGAAGCGGAGAGTTAGATTGGGACGAACTACGTAGAAATTTAACCAATGATAAAATTGCAAAAATATATAAAGCGGTCGCTGGATTGTGGCCTCCATCTACTAATTTATTTGCACTGCTCCCGAGACCAGACACTAACGTTCTAAGGGCAATGTTTACAGGTATAATCGATCCACGTGTTACGTATATGAACATAACCTGTTTTTCCTTTTATGCAGATGAGATTTTAATTCAGAGCCCTTTTGTAAATCCAAACAATATGAGGAAAGAATTTAGCCCTATAGAGAATCCTGGGCAATACAGAGATGAAACCATAAAAAATCTATATTTCCTGTTTTTAATAATGCCATGGATTGAAATTGGGCTGATTAATTTGTTCCCAGATCCGTGGAACTTTAATTATACCTTGATGAAGACCGTTATGGATGCGGCTGAAAAAAGGAAAGATGCAAAAACTTTCGATGAAAAATCATATAACCAAATGAAAGAATTGTTTTTTGAAGACTATAAGCGAACTATTTTTACATTGCCAGATGAAAACCTCCGGGCCTTTTTTCGTCATAAATCTAAAGACCTATCAGAGGAAGAAATCTCCAAGCTAATCGATTATACTAAACGAATGAATGCTCAAGATCCGTTTGTAGATCTGAATCCTGGTAAGCCTGGAAAAGAATCAAGTCAGATGCGAATATCACGCATGACTCCAAACATGGAAATGACAATGTTTCTTGCGCAAGCTACGGGTTCGATGATAATAACTGATAACAATTTCAGATGGTCAGAAATATGCTCATCAATCCCTTACTACTATGGCCTCAGTAAAAATCCCTGGGACAAATTTGAAACCTTCGTATCTGAATATCTTGTTAAGTTTCCATTGATTGTTGACCAATTAGCTCATATGCAAGAGCTAAAAAAATCAGAGTTCATGTCTGTAAAGAGGGTGTTAAAACGGTTGTTGAATTTCATTAATGCGGATCAGGCACCAAATAATTCTCAGATTGCTCATTTGCAGGAGGAGTTTGATATTGCTCAAACTGTAATGTCTAAATCAATTGAAAAATTGGTTCAAAAAGGTGAAAAAGCTATAGTCACATCTTCTTACCCAAAGCCCATGAACATCGATGCAAAATTAAGCTGCAAAATATCACCTATTGGGCACATTAATAACTTGGTATATCGATTATTGGTAAGCTATGCTGGACATGATAAGTACATTAAATCGCTTCCTTTGTCACTTTATGTCGAGTATGGAAGCAAGGAAAGTGCTTAATATCAGCTTGCTCATTCCATTGAGCTGCATGGGCTACTCTAAAGCTTCAGAAATGTAAATGGGGACAACGACCTTAATTATTACAATAACTTCTTAAATGCAGTAATATCAAGGCTGTTAAAAGTTTTTAACTTTTGCAGCCTTGCTTTTTATGGGATGGTTTAAGAAAAAACTGATATTAAAATCTTAAGAGTGGTCATCATTTTTGGTAATAAGACGCAGAGCGTAAAATCAATGCATTACAATGTTGACCATGGGAATGAGAAAAGAGGGCACAGTCGCTGTGCCCCTACGTTGTTTGATACTAATCTACAGAAACGTATTTTGAAAATAAATGTATAGGCGAATAATTATTCTCCCCTACGTAAATAGATCTTCTGTTGACTCTTGTTATTTTAGGATGAGTTAAAGGCAGACTTGATACCTTTTTGAACACTGGATTCCGCGGTCCCCGAAGACAGTATCGGGATCTTCGACAAACCACAGAATGCCAAAAAGGGGTTATTCAAAGGTCTCAGGATATCAAATGTTCAGTCCCTTTCTATACTTTTTCAACCACTCAAGGTATTTCTTTATCATGTCTGGCCTGAATCAGGTAATACGCATGCCCTGCTTTCCAGCATCTCTACTGCTGATTCTTTACTTGATGATCTCACATCAATACTCCTGCATATTCTTCCATCAACCAGCTCTATAATACGGTCTGAGCGTATAGCCACCTCCCTGTCATGAGTCACCATTACAAGGGTGGTATTGTTTTCCCTGTTGATCTCTCTTAAAAGATCAAGCACCTTTGCACCGGTTTCCCTGTCCAGGTTGCCTGTGGGTTCATCCGCAAATATTACCTTTGGCCTGTTGATCAGTGCCCTTGCTATAGAAACACGCTGCTGCTGGCCGCCTGATATCTGTGTTACATATTTATTTTTAATGTCGCCTAAACCCACACGGTCTATAAGCCTGTTTGCCTCTTCTATCAAATCCTGGCCAGGCCTTCCGCTTTTTATCCAGTGGGGCATCAGAATATTTTCAAACACTGTAAACTCCGGCAGCAGATGATGGAACTGGAAGACAAACCCTATGTTCTCGTTTCTGAATGAGGCAAGTTTGTTGACGTTTATATCCGAGAATGACTGCCCGTCTATCACAATTTTCCCTGATGTAGGTGGATCAAGCAGGCCAAGACAGTTTAAAAGCGTGCTTTTCCCTGAACCGGATGGGCCGATCAGGGCGGTAAAGGTGTTCCTCTCTATTTCAAGTTCTATATCAAACAGGACATGGGTCTGGATTGTTGTGCCATAAACCTTGTTGAGCCTCTTTACCTGTATCATGTTATCAGCCATTTCTTATTACCTCAATGGGCGATAATCTTGATGCACGGCTAGCAGGTATGGCAGAGGCAAGTGTGGAGGCGATAACCGCAAGGACTACAGGGAGAATAATATAGGAGGTCTTTATCTCAAGGCCAAAGGCTATCATATCCCCCATTGCCTTTATAAAGAGTATTGATATGCCATAACCTATGCCGATCCCTGCGACTGACCCTGTTGCGCCCAGGATAAAACCCTGCACAACAAATATCCTGGCTGAACTTATGTCAGTTGTGCCCATGGCTTTAAGTATGCCGAGCTGTCTTGATTTCTGGACAGCAGATATGGCAAGTACGCTCGCTATGCCAAGGGAGATGGAAAAAAGTACAAAGAACTGGATGGTGTATGATGATGAACTCTGGGATGAAAGGGCTGCCAGCATCTCCTTGTTTGTCTTCTGCCATGATTCAATCTTTACCCTGGTAAAATAACGTGAATATTTCCGCGCTATTGCCTCCGCCTCAAAGACATCCTTCACCTGCGCCTCAATCGCTGAGACACCATCAACCCCAAAAAAGGCCCTAACCCTGTCCAGTGAAAGCACAACAAGGCTGCTACCTGTTGCTGTGCTCAGATCAAAGATCCCACCTGCTATTAGAGAGACATTCTCTCCTTTATCATTCCTCAGGATAAACTTGTCACCTGTTACAAGGGCGAGTTTATTAGCAAGCTCCTTTGCTACAAGGGCGGTTTCGCCTGAAAACCTGTCGCTGCCTGCAATCAGCTTTTGCTTAATCCGGTAGATGCCCGGTCCATCTGGTTCCAGTAGCCCCTTTACACGCACCGGATGCACCGTGCTCGCCTCAAGCACAAAACCATTCCCGTTTGCAACCGGTGATATATAGGTGAACCTTTTA
Source organism: Desulfatiglans sp. (assembly GCA_012513605.1). Lineage (NCBI taxonomy): Bacteria > Pseudomonadati > Thermodesulfobacteriota > Desulfobacteria > Desulfatiglandales > Desulfatiglandaceae > Desulfatiglans > Desulfatiglans sp. The sequence goes on from JAAZBV010000024.1 coordinate 5,631, forward strand.
TCCTTTTTAAGCTCCAATAAATATTGCTGCCATGAAAATATCTCAGGCCTCTCCTCAATGGCCGCCTTCCGAAACTCTTTAACAGCGGCTGAGCCTGTATCAATGGGGCCAGGCTTTCTATCTTCAGGTGATATAACGAGGTGCGGGGCAGACCCCACTGTCCTTTCAATGATGCTGTTCTGAAGGCCGCCTATCAGGGAGGATAAAAAGAACTGCACAGCCACACCCATGGCAATGCCAAGGATAATAAAAAGGGTCTGAAGCCTCCCTTTAATCAGAAACCGCCATGCAATCATGATTTCATAGTTGTTTGGCTTCATATTATTTTTCTGCTGGTATGTATAACAGGGTGTTTTCCGGTATATCCTCAAGGATTACCCATTTCTCACCAACCTCCCGGAAGCCTGTCTTTACAGGTGCTATACCATCTTTGCCCTTTATGTAGACATATCCCGCCCCATCAGCACGGGTGAGAAACCTTGATGGGGCAGCAGGCACATTGGTAAACCTCTCCGCTATGATCTCAACATTACCGGTCATGCCGTACCTGATAAAATCATGCTTATCAGTGATCTTTAACCTTGTAAGACAGCTTCCCCTTGATATGTCTACTTCAAGACAGACAAAAAAGAGCTTTGCCGCAATCTTATTTGAAGGATAGGCATCCAGCACAATAAATGCATCCTGGTTGTTTTTGACAAAGGGCATATCCCGCTGGTCTATGTTTGCCTCTATCTCCCACTCCCTCTCCTCTATGATACTCATCAGCTCGGCATTATCCAGAACCGTCTCACCCTCGGTAAAATAAACATCCGTGATTATGCCCCTGTATGGGGCCTTTATCTGTTTGTCATCAATAGCTTTTTCCGATAGCCTGATCTCTTCTGTAAGCACATGCCTTTCTGTTTCAAGTTTTGCCAGCACCCCGGAGGTGTTAAAGGTATCTATCTCTATTTTGGTCTGGTTATATCCGGAAAGGGCCTGATTATAACCCTCGATAGCCGCATCCAGTTCTGCATCGGAAACGCCTCCAGCCTCTGAGAGTTTTTTAAGCCTGTTCATATAGCGTTCTGAATTACTCAGTGTTGCAGCATCCTTTTTAAGCTGCTCATGCAGCCTCGGGAGCCCGTTTTTCTTTGAATCCTCTATCTGCAGATTGATTGATGCGAGCCTGTTTTTGCTTATGGTAAGGTTTCTTCTCTCCCTGTAATCATCTATCAGGGCAACTGTTTCGCCCTTTTCAACCCTTGTACCCTCTGTTACGTTAAGCTGTATGATATCCCCGCCTGCCTTTGCCTTAACCCTATATGGCTTTGGTTCGCTCACAGTGCATGAGGCAAGCACTGTATAATCGAGGTTTATTGGTTTCAGGGTATAGCTCTCCTTCCCCTTTTCACTGCATGAAAAGAGAAGAGTTATTACAAACAGGGATATAATAAAAAGATTTTTATTAAGGTTTGATTTCATAATTCCATGCCTGCGCCAGATATGGCATTAAAGATTCCTTTTATACTCCTCAACCCACTCAAGGTTTTCCTTTATCATGTCTGGTATTGGTAAAGAGTATGGGCACCTTGTCATACACTCACCGCACCCGGTGCACTGGGCAGCCTTTTTAAGCAGGGATATGATCAGCATATTCTTAAGCGCCTGGGGCCCCAGCCTCTTCACAAAGGTTTTTATCCCCATAACCATCTGTATGTGTATCCCAACAGTGCATGGGAGGCAGTAATCACATCTGCGGCAGAACTTTTTGTCATGCTCCCTCCTTATCTCCTCAATCTCTTTTTCTTCTTTGGGGGTAAGCTCATAACTGCCAGTAAATATCTCCCAGTTTCTGTCAATCAGCCCCTTTTCCTCAACGCCAGCCAGCACAAGTATATCAGGGATAGAGAGTGCCCACTTTAATGCAAGCGCAGCATCTTCTATTACACCGCCTGAGAATGGCTTCATGGCAAGGATGCCGATGTTCTTCTTAAGCGCTTTAGGTACAATCCTCTCTTTAGCTGCTGACTCAATAAAGCTCAGGCAGACCATGATGGTTTCAAAATAACCATCATCAATGATCCTTTCAAGCAGGTCAAGGCTGTGGCTTGTAACCCCTATGTGGCCTATAAGCCCCTGCTCCTTTGCCTTTCTTAACCCCTCAAGGGCTCCACCAGGCCTTGTGACCCGTTCATACTCATCATCTGAACTCACTGCATGGCACTGATAGATATCTATATAATCCACCTGAAGGTTTTTCAGACTTACCTCTATGTCCTTCTGTATGCCGTCAGCAAACCGGTTCATGGACTTTGTTGCAAGCACCACTTTTTTATTCGTCTGTTTTAGTGCTTTGCCTATACGCGCCTCGCTTGTGGAATACATGCGCGAGGTATCTATAAAATCCATACCGGTCTCTACTGCATGTAACACCACCTCCACTGCCTGCGCCTCACCCACACGCTGAATGGGGATGCCGCCAAAACCAAGCCGGGTTACCGTTAGCCCTGTGCTGCCAAGCGTTACTTTTTTCATATTTTCTCTCTTTCCTTTTTTATTCAATACAGATATATCCTTTTTAATATAGCTATAATAATAGATCATAGGAACAATATACAATCTTTATATCATACAAAGGAATTAATCATGGAAGAAAGACTCTATCTGTTCAGAATAAACATTTTAGGTATATTACCGGAGGTCTGGAGGCGTTTCACTGTTCCATCCGATATCCCCCTTGACCGTCTTCACGATGTCATACAGATTATCATGGGGTGGACAGACAGCCATCTGCACGAGTTTACCATTTCAAAAAAACATTATACTGAATACCCTGAGTCAAAAGAGGATGGCCTTCCATGCGGGAAGTACAGGCTGGGTGATCTTGTTAAACGAAAGGGGTCTATTATCAGTTACCTGTACGATTTTGGCGATTCATGGGAACATGAGCTTATTCTTGAAGACAGTAATTATGCCGGCCAGGAGCTGCCAGTGCCTGTTTTTTGCCTGGAGGGAAAAGGGGCATGTCCGCCTGAAGATGTAGGTGGCATAAATGGATATGAAGAGTTCTGCAAGGTAATGAAAGACCCGTTCCATGAAGATCATAATGCATTAACAGAATGGTATGGCGGCAATTTTGACAGCACACAGTTCGACCCTGACGAGACAAACTGGGAGATACTGAAATACCTGAGGTGGTCAAGGAAGAGGCTTTTAGCCTGGGATACAGATTAAAGATTAGGATAAAGAATGAAAAAAATATGTATTTTATATGACACTGTATCAGGATCAACTGCCGAGATTGCAGAGATGTTGAAGGATGAATTATCTTTGAGATCCTGTTCTATAACTGTCATTTCCATCACCAAAAATTGTGATTTGGGTGATTTTGATATTTTGATCATCGGCAGCCCATTACGATTTGGCGGCTTCACATCCGGAATGCGAAAATTCATTAGAAAGAATAAGCAAAGGTCCCTAAGAGTTAAAGGAACAAGAATTGAAAAATAAAATAGCAGACACTGCCTCTTCTGTTCCTGCTGTCGGTTTGAAAACAGTTGGGTCAGAAAAGGGATATATTAAAACAGGCCTTGGCATTGATGCTGGCGGAACATACACAGATGCGGTGATTTATGACCTTGAAAATAATATTACCATTTGCAAGGCAAAGGGGCTTACCACCAGGTGGGATTTTACAGTCGGCATCAAAGAGGCCATTGAAAATCTGGATAAAAGCCGGCTGCCCCTTATAGAGCTGGTATCTCTCTCCACAACCCTTGCCACAAATGCCATTGTCGAAAACGAGGGGCAGAAGGTGGGGCTCCTTCTTATGCCTCCATACGGGCACAATATTATAAAGGATATTCCATACCATCCAAGGGCAATCATACAGGGGCAGCTTGAGATCTCCGGTGAAGAAATCACCCCCATTAACCCTGATGAGGTCAAAAGAGTTACAGCAGAGATGATAGAAAGGCATCATGTAACCGCCTTTGCTGTATCGGGTTATGCAGGCTCAGTTAACCCTGAGCATTAGCTTAATGTGAAAAAGATCATTCAGGATGAAACCGGCCTTTTTGTCTCATGCGGCCATGAGTTGTCTGACACATTAAATTTTCAGACAAGGGCCGTTACCGCCATGCTCAATGCAATGATTATCCCCAGGCTTGCGAGCCTCCTCATTGATCTTGAAAGGGTTCTGCATGGATACAATATCAGCGCGCCTGTTGTAGTAGTAAAAGGGGATGGCACCCTTATCAGCGCAGAGATGGCCAAAAAGCGTCCGGTTGAAACCATACTCTCAGGGCCTGCCGCAAGCGTAGCAGGAGCGAGGCATATTACCGGCATTGATGATGCCATAGTGGTGGATATGGGTGGAACCACAACCGATACAGCCGCTATCTCAGGGGGGCTTGTAAGGCTAAATGAGCATGGTTCCATGGTTGGAGGCCACAGAACCCATGTAAAGGCGCTGGATATACGCACAGTGGGCCTTGGCGGGGACAGCTTGATAATGTATGAAAAGGGTAAATTCAAGATTGGGCCAAAGCGGGTTGCCCCCATTGCATGGCTCGGGCACTATTATCCGGGCGCAGGGGCCGCCCTTGATTTTATAGAGAATAATATTAAACACTATGGCGGCACCACCATGACCATGCAGATCATTGCACGCACAGGTGCTAAAAAGGCCATTTTGCTTGATCCTATTGAAGAAAAGGTTATCTCCCTTCTTGATCAAAGGCCATATTCCATGGATGAACTTGTTCCCCTCGCAGGAGTGCTGTCCGAATGGACTCTTCCCCTGCAGCGCCTTGAGGAGAATTTTATGATCCAGAGATGTGGCCTCACCCTTACAGACCTTCTGCATATTGATGGCAGGTTTAGAAAATGGGACACAGGATCATCTGAGAGATATGCAGGCCTTTGTGCATTTTTAGCAAAGAGGAGCATCTCTGAACTGGTTGATCAGCTCATGGATATGGGGGCGCACCAGCTCTCTGTTGAGCTGCTTAAACATGCGCTGAATGATATTAACCCTGATGAACTGGATAAGAGCCATGCATGCAGAAGACTCATATATCACCTTTTAGTAAAGCAGCACCCCGATTACGAGGTGGCAATAAACCTTAAACACCCTGTAATTGGTATTGGTGCGCCCATCCATTTTTTTCTTGATAAAGCGGTGATACCTTTAAAGACAAATATGATTATCCCCGATGATGCAGATGTCGCAAACGCCATTGGCGCAATAACCAGCCATGTGGTTGTGTATAAAAAACTTGCTATACTACATGATGGTCTTGGAAATTATAGTATTGAAGGGATATCGGGGAAACGTCAATTCAGGAGCCTTGATACAGCAGACCAGTTTGTAAGGCAACGGCTGACAGAAATTGTGCATAAACAGGCCATGGAGGCGGGCACAAGCACCCGGACAATAACATTTGAAACAAAGGATCATGCACCCATAATTGCCAGCGGTGATCCTCTATTTGTAAAGAGAACCATATTCGCCACACTTAAAGGAAGGCCGGACCTGTTGATTGACAGAAACAAAACAAGGTAAAACCAAGAAACAGGGCTCTATTTTTTATGCTTAGTGGTTTTAAATCTTCCAACATATCATTTTAAACTAAGGATTTTTACAAGGTTAGAGGGAAGTATGCCTAAAAATAGGTACTTCCCAACTAACTGGATTTAACTTGTTTTTTTCATGACAGGAGATTATGGGATAGCTCCCAATGACCTCCGGTCTGGCCCTGTAACCTCTTTAAATGCCCTGGGGATTCCGATGAATTATCACACCCTTAATATCGCTGCTATCTTCATGCAGTTCATTTTTGAGAACAGTAATAGCCATGAGTATCAACCTTTCCTGATTAATCGCTCCTGTGTCAGGTGGTGCGCTTATAAACAGGTATCCTCCAGGGGTAATACCTGTATAAAATTGCACTGATGTGCCATCCTCAAGCCTGAGTGTGTATGGCATCTGCTGTCCCGGAACCGTGATATCAGGCGGCTGCTGCCTTGACGCTTCCTGATCAGGAGTCAAAGAAATAACCTGATCTCCCTCTCTCAAAGTATAGCTGTTCTGCCATACAGGTTCTCCTTCCCCTGTCTGTTCAAAAACGGGCATCGATTCAATAACAATGTCCATTTCGTTTGAAGGGGAATCACCAATAATCATAACAGTGCCGTTGCCGGGAGCTGGCCCGAATGTAATATCGGAGCTTCCGCTTTTCGACACAAGGGTTGCTGACCTGATATCTGTTATATTATATGTTACCAGTTGCAGGTTGCCGAAACCGGTTATGGTATTGCTGCCAGTTCCGGGACCCATGTCAAATTGAGAACCTGACAACCCGTTTTTAAGATTCTGGCCTGTACCGTTTGTGCCGTTCTGCCTGCTTGTCAGGGATGCCAGAATGTTTTCGTTTACAGATTCTCTTATGTTCAGTATGCCGCTGTAATAAACAATCTCGTAATTATCTGATTCCAGGCCGTAAGGCTCAATCCCATACTCTCCCACAAGTACTGCTCCCTGACTTGATCCGCCATACCCCAATCCGCCGCTAAGTACCGCCGGGGTTTCATTTCCGGCAAAACCATCATATACCACACCATTTCCTCCAATATAGGGTAGATTATTAAAAATTTTGGTATCGTTATTTGCGGTTATTGTTAAAAGTGCAGGTGTGATATTCGCTGTTGTGACTGTCTGGCCGGTTATGGTGTAGTTTCCTGAATCTTCTCCAGAAAGAGTAAACCCGGATACTACGACAGTCTTGTCTGCGCCCACGTTTTTATTAGCAAACAATCCTGATGCAGATACGCTTATTGTATCCCCCGCGATCCAGCCTGTAGCATTTGTTGTGTCCACTGTGGCTGCGGCTGTGGCATCATAGACTTTATCAGGTACAGTGATTCCACTGATGGTTATAGCCTTTGGTGCAATATCGGCAGTTGTTGTGGCCTGGTCAGTGATCGTATAGTTTAAGAGATCAGAGCCAGTGTAAGTGCTGGTAAGTGTAACAGTCTTGTCTGTGCCCGCGTTTTTGTTGACAAAGGTTCCGGTAGCGGAGACAGAAACCACATCCCCTTCAATCCAGCCGGAAGCATTGGCTGTGTACACAGTGGTGTCGGTTGTAGCATCATAGACCTTGTCTGAAGCTGTGATTCCACTGATGGCTATAGCCTTTGGCGTAATATCGGCCGTAGTAGAGGCAGTGAGGTTTTGCAGGCTGTAATTTGCAGCATCGGTTCCGGAGATGAAAATACCAGCCACATTGACGGTTTTATCGGTTCCGACATTCTTGTCAGTAAAATCAGCAGATTGATTAAAAGTAACTGTATCTTCATCAAAAATATCCATGGAAAAACCTGTAACATCAGCAGTTGTTAAGGCATCATAGACCTTGTCTATTCCGGTATATAATGCAGTCAGGGGCTTTTGAGTGATATCGGCAGTTGTAACTGTCTGGCCGGTTATGGTATAGTTTCCTGAATCTTCTCCAGAAAGAGTAAACCCGGATATTACGACAGTCTTGTCTGCGCCCACGTTTTTATTATCAAACAATCCTGATGCAGATACGCTTATTGTATCCCCCGCGATCCAGCCTGTAGCATTTGTTGTGTCCACTGTGGCTGCGGCTGTGGCGTCATAGACTTTGTCGTCAGCAGTGACCCCACTGATGGTTATGGCCTTTGGCGTGATTTTCGCGGTGGCGTTTGATGCATCGGATACCATATAGTTGCCCGAATCGGAGCCGGAGAGGGTAAAGCCCGAGATAGTAACAGCCTTATCCGTTCCGACATTCTTGTCAACAAATGCGCCCGCTGCTCCCGAGACATCAAGCGTGACATTATCCCCGGTATAGTACTTATTATCATCGTCGGCTGCGGCCCCTGCGGTGATGACAGCGGAACCGGTATTGATTGCTGCCGTGGCATCAGCGTTATAAACCTTGTCGGAAGCGGTCACGCCAGAGACTGTGATAGCCTTTGCTGTGATATTCACAGTGCCATCTTGCGCAATAATGTCGTAACCCTCCTGATTCGAATAGAGGCCGGTAAGAGAAATAGCATGTTCCCCCACATCTTTACCTATAGCAGTATAAACTGGGGCTCCCGAAATCTTTCCTGCGTCAATAGTCATATCCCAGTTGTGGGCCACCCCGGCTATTGTGGTTGTTCCGTTATAAACCCTGGTCAAATCGCTTACAGTGACCGTGGCCGCAGTCATGAAACTGCGTAAAAGCGGGTAGGTATTACCTTCATAGATACGCCAGGTTTTTCCCGTGCCGCCTGTATCGTCGATGTCCCAGGCCCAGGATTCACCCATGAAGGTGGTCAATTTCTTCATGTCTTCGGTGTTTTTGAGGTCACCTTTGCCCGTATCATTTTGACCGGTGGTATCACTGTAAAAGGAGTTTGTTACAGTGCCGCCAGCATTATATCCCAACAGACCGCCCACATAGTCTGTCCCCGACACTGACCCGGTTGCGTAGCTGTTTGTTATGCTGGAATTGCTGCCTCCAACCAGACCTCCAACACCTCCTGTTCCCGACACTGATCCGGTTGCGTAGCTATTTGTTATGCTGCTCGAATCTGTGTTAGTTCCTACCAGCCCGCCAACATTATCATCTCCCAATACCACTCCGGTCGCATAGCTGTTTGTTATACTGCTTGAATCTACGATAGCACCCAACAGCCCGCCAACATGTTCATGTCCCGACACTGACCCGGTAGCGTAGCTATTTGTTATGGTGCTTGAACCAATGCCCCCTGCCAGGGCGCCTACAAAAACGTCTCCTTCTATGGACCCGCCAATGACCCCCACATTGCTCACAGCAGCATTATCTGTACCTCCAAAGAGGCCGACATAATCCGTATCAGGCCGGTTGATAACAAGCCCTGAAATCGTGTGACCAAGCCCATCAAAGGTGCCAGTAAACAAAACATTCCAAGCATTTCCTATTGGGTCAAAGCCTGTTGACGTATTCCACAATCCGGATGCCTGTGTAAGCTCTCCCATATCTATATTATTAGCCAGTGTATAGTCCGCATCAAGATCAAGCTGCATCAACTGTAATTGATGGGCATTGGTGATGTTGGTACTGTATTCCATACGCAGAAAGGGACGGGTATTGCCATCTATCATATACCATGTGTCAGTAAAGTCCCAGCCTGAATAATTTTTCTGTTCCATCATCTGTTCTGTGGACATGGGTATGCCAAAATCCGAATCACTTTTGCCGGTGGTATCACTGTCGTAAAAGGAGTTTGTTACGGTGCTTAGCTCGGTTGATTTCACTCCCACCAGGCCTCCTGCAAAGCTGGATCCTGTCACCGCCCCTGTCGCGTAGCTAGTTGTTATGGTGCTGTCTCCAATGCCCCCTACCAGGCCTCCCACACTACTATCAACACCTGATACCGTTCCGGTCGCATAGCTGTTTTCTATGGTGCTGAGGGAAATGGCCCCTGCCAGGCCACCCACATAGTAACTGGATCCTGCCACCGCCCCGGCCGCATAGCTGTTTGTTATGCTGCTCCTGTGATTATACCCCACCAGGCCTCCTGCAAAGCTGGATCCTGTCACTGCCCCGGTGGAGTAGCTGTTTGTTATGTCGCTGTAGTCATAATTGTATCCCACCAGGCCTCCTACATAGCTGGATCCTGTCACTGCCCCGGTGGAGTAGCTGTTTGTTATAATGCTGTAGTCATAATTGTACCCCACCAGGCCTCCTACTATATTTTTACCTGCTATGTACCCGCCAATGATTCCCACATTGCTCACCGCAGCATTATCAGTACCTCCAAAGAGGCCGACATAATCCGTATCAGGCCGGTTAATCACAAGACCTGAAATCGTGTGGCCCAGGCCGTCAAAGGTGCCGATGAATGAGTTTGAATTGTTGCCTATGGGGACAAAACCGGCATAGGTTTCAGGATCAGTCCCTTTAGGATTCCAGGTGGCGGTGGCTGCTGCGTCGATATTGCCGCCCAGTGCATAGTTGCCGGAAAGATTACCAGTTATCCCTTGAAGATCGGTTGTGGTGGTGCTGCCCGCGCTACCCAGTGTTTTTATCACCGTGAAAAGTTTAACTGTTCCGTTTGATCCCAGCTTTGTGCTGAAATTATCACCTGCGGGCAGATTGACCGGACCATTTACTGAGTATGAGGCTGTATTTCCCCATGCTGTGGCCCCCTGGCCATATTCCAGTGCAAGTTTAGCTGAACCGGAGCCAAATAGCTCGCGGTTGATTTCTATGTTACGATGGGCGTTGAGAGTCAGGGTGTTGGCTGACCAGGTGATGCGGTCATTGACAAATATGTCGCCGCTTCCTTCTGTAGCTCCGTCAGCGCTTAAAATGGTGACACTGGTGCTGCCCAGATTGGTGGAAAGCTGACTGCCTGTAATGTCACCGCCGGTCGCAGCTATGGTGTAATCCTGAGGATCGATCAGCCAGGTTCCTGTGAATCCCTGGGGTGCGGCGGTGGTAATGACTGCTCCTTCTTGTACCGTTACCTTTGCTGCCGATGTCTCTATGAACCCCCCATCACCCCCATCCGGGGCGGATGCGTCCAGTCTGCCGCCCACAATAGTCTCTCCGGATTCCATATCTGATAAAAGGAGAATGCGTCCGGATCTGTTTTCCAGGGTTTTGGCCTCTATTTTGCCACTGTTATTAATCACTGCCTGGGTTAACTCATCCGCTGCCCTGGCGGTCATGATGACTGTGCCGCTATCAGCCTGAATAATGCCTTTATTTTCTATCTGTGCATCTATGGCGCCCTGATCCACTGTAAATGTCACAAGGCTGTCACCTGTGAAGTCCAGACTTACCCTGTTGCCTGCCGAGAGCACAGTCGTGCCGGAAGGGGTGTTTATGGTGCCCTGATTCCTTATCTCCGGGGCAATAAAGGCCACATAACCGCCCTTAAATGCCTGAATCACACCCTCATTTATGACTGACCCGGCATTTCCGCTCTTCTCAAAACTATATTTACCTGCTAAAAAATTATCATTGGAGATATTGAGTGTTGATGCAGTAAGAGCGCCTACATCCACCTGTGCGGTGGGGCCGAAATACACGCCTGAAGGGTTGAGCAGGTATATCTGTCCGTTTGCAGTAAGGCTTCCGAATATCTGTGAGGGGTTCTGGTCATGAATGCGGTTGAGGGCTACACTGGACGTGCCCGGCTGCTGAAAGTTTACAGATGCATCTGTTCCTATATTGAAGGTATCCCATTCGGCAACCATATGTTCTGTTTGCTGCTCCACGGTCATGGAGGAGCCGGATTGGGATATATCCGCCTCTCCTGCAATCACTTGACCATTGGTGGGCAATTCACCAGGATCAAGGGCCTGAGCCTCGCCTATTGATACCATTAGTATGGATAATATAAGCGCGCCTGCAACGAGCAAGCGATGTAACCATGTGGCTGCCGCCTTTTCAGATACAGCCATCCACATTTTCTTTGTTCTGGAGCAAACCAGTTGATATGTTATATTCATAGGTATAGCCTCTTTAAAAATTGATTATTTTAAAACCATGATACCAGTTGAAGCCAGAAACGTCCGCTGTGTCTGCGATCGTCAGCATCATTTCCCTGAATGCTTTTTCCATCATTTGAGCCGACCTTATGGGCATAAGTGACCCTCAGGCTGAAGGTGCCAGCCCTTTGAACATTTAATCCGATACCCATGCCTGAAAGGGTATAATCGTTTTTCCCGGTGGCATTGGTTATTGCGCCTGGCCAGGGGTTATTATGAAGTTTGGACCATCCTGCATCGAAGAATCCTATAAGCTGGGTTGTGGTATTTAAGTACTGTCGTGGAATATCCATACGGAGTTCCAAGGTCCCGGCATATCCCTCATCACCTGATGCCTCACCCACCGGGTAGGCACGTACGCCATAGGGCCCGCCCAGTATAAATTTCTGGGAAGAGTCAAGGTTTCCTGATGCAATCTGTCCCCTGGTGGAAATAAACATGGAAAACAGTGAATTAAGCCTCTGAAGACGGGCCAGGGAAAAGGTGCTTCGTAAAAAACTGCCGTCTGTGCGAGGACCTTCTGCATCCGCAGACATGTTTGATAACAGGCCTGAAAGATCCACATCGCCGATATAGCTGTTTATATCCATGCTGGTGAGCCCCCCTCCCGCGAACGTGTCATAGAAATTTCCGGTAAGTGCAATCTTACCCACTCCAAGTTCACGGTCGCGGGTCTTAATGCTGTTGGTCTCGTCCTCAAGTATGAAATATTCGATACCCGTGCCTGCCCAGAGGCTGGCCCGCCTTGATCTCATAACAGGATATGAGAAATTAAGCTCAATGGTCTGCGCCTGGCCTTTTGCATTGAGGGCTTTAAACTCCTCTCCAAGCTCATAGTCGAGATAGGTCAAGGCCAGATCACCTTTCAGTCCGCTATAACCAAGTGGAAGGGAATATGAGGCTACTCCATTAAACATATCATCAGCGCCAATGACTGAAAGACCTATCTGATCACCCAGGCCAAATGGGTCATTTACCCGCAACTGACCAGCCCCTCGAATATCTCCTGTATAACGGTCACCGTGGTTATCTATAAAAAACAGCCCCTGAATAAGAGGACCTTCTGAGGCATTTATTTTAAGAGAGGTTGAACCCGGAGTTTTCCCTGGCTCAAGAGATGCCTGTGCCTTTATCCCCGGAAGGTCATTTATTAGGAGTACAGCCCGTTCTATCAGGGCCATTCGTGTTGCGCTCTCTTCAGGGATTGCATTGTCAGCCATCCCTTGAAGAAGGTCTTTTTTGACCCTTGCAGGTTCCCTGACATTTATATTGACCTTGCCTGAAATCTGCCCTGCGATAACACGGATATCTATAATGCCCTCCGTGATATCCTGTTCAGGGAGATATGCATGAGCAAGTAGAAACCCTTTATTTTCACGCAGATAGTTTGTTACATAGAGGGCTATCTGCTTAAGCTCAAAAAATGTAAGCTCTTTATTGATCTTTTCCTTCACAAGTCCATACAATTCTACCTCTGTGGCCATTGTGGAATAATTGCCAGTGAATTTTATCTCCCTGACAGTGATTTTGACATCTGCGTCAGAAGATGGCGCTTCAGCCTCTTTAATGACCTCTTTTTCCGGTAAACGGTCAGGAAGGGCAGGGTCTGACTGCCTTTGCTCTTTTAGAATGCTTCCAGCATCAGGCTGGGCCATTATAGCGCCACACAATGATAAAAATATAATGAAAACATATAGTAACAGACTTAAAAAGAATGATGGTTTCATGAATATGCCTCGTATTATTGCTGTATATGAATAAAAACCCAATAATTTATTTTAAATTTATGAAAAACAAAAAATATTAGAGCAAGAAATGTGCCGTAATTTTTAGTATAACGCTGTCAGCATATCAGGCCTTAATTCTTGGCAGGTAAATTTAGCTTGTCAATATTGAAACACACCCCCTTTTGAAACCATATCGGGTATACGTAATTCAGGAGCCTTGATGCTGCAGCTCAGTTTGTAAGAGAAAGATTTACAGAGTTTGTGCATAAACAGGCTATGGAGGCGGGCACAAGCACCCGGACAATAACAAGCTTTCGATGGATTTTACGAACCATACCCTCGGTAATCGGGTCTCCCATTTCAAGACAGTCTGAAACAAATTCAAAGGCTGAACGATAATTCAATAATTCTCTTGTATCGTCCGGGTCTGCTTCCGGAACCGCTTCACCATTCTACAGGCGTTCAGCCTGATCCAGGGTCAGCCGTGTTCCATCAATATGGGTTGTATGATGAGCTTCTTTAATGAGGGCCTTGTTACCCATTTCTGTGACCCAATCATCAGACATCTTTGCTGCCTCTAAAAATCCGCGAGCGCGTTCAATTTGAGTAATGGCCATTGTTATTTTATTGGTGATTGTAAACTTCGGATTAGAAAACTATGGGTGTCGCGTCTTCATTTTTAACAGATTGCAGTAATCACAAATCAAAAACAACTGGAAACCTCGATCACAACCTGCTAAATACTACGTCGCAGCCTGCCTTAGGATTTAACAGGGCAAACAATTGTCAGTTATCAAAAAGCGTATAAACCGATAAGACTTGTAAGGCAGTAATTCATTATATTTCAAAAGATATAATGGTTAGGTTTAAGCCTTTTTATAAAAAATACAAGATTTATTACTAGCCTTTTAGACCGTAGGCTGAAGGCTATTAGGGATAGATTTAATCCAGATATTTCAGATGAGACATCTCTTGCACTTTTGGTTTGACTTGGGAAAGTTAGCCCCAGTGCGATACTATTTCCTTTTTTCGGCTCAATGTATGATCGTGGAAAGTAATTATCCATCTTTCTAAAACTGAACTTGATCTCTTTTCCTTCCTTATCCTAAAAACTTTAAAGGTATCCTGAAAATAAAAAAGGCTGATTTTAAAATCAGCCTTTTAGTATTTTATTGAGATGCCGAGACACAGAGTTGAACTGTGGACACGAGGATTTTCAGTCCTCTGCTCTACCGACTGAGCTATCTCGGCATGTTGTGAAGAGCCTTATAACCTTTCCTTTTATTGTGGTCAAGATGAAAATTAAAAAAATAGCGATGTCTGGTTATACTAAAAATGCCAGCCATCAATAATGAAAAAAACTATTTTTTATCCTCCGGGGTATCAAGGTCAAGATCAATATCAAGATTCTCAAGATCTAATGTCAGGTCAGACATGGAATCATTAAGATTGTTGCCTTCAAGACTGCCCAGATCAAATGACTGTGAATCATCAATCTTCTCTTCAGCCTCTTCCGTGTCAATGCTGTCAAGCTTAAGCTCGCCTGTCTCCTGATTATCCAGATCCATTGCCCCTGAAAAGAGGTTACTCCCGGTACCTTTAAAGTCTTCATCATCAAAGGACAGGTCTGACAAATCAATGCCATCCTCTTCCTGAGGGGTGGCCGCATCCTCTTCGGAAATAGCCAGGTCTCCCAGGTCAATGCTGCTTGTCCCATTGTCGCTAAGGTCTGAAATATTCAATGTCTCTGCCGTAGCGGCGCCGGCGCTCTCTGATTCATCTGTCTCTTCAAATATGAGGCTATCCAGGTCAAGGCCTTCATCATCCTTATCTGTGATGATGTCCCCATCATCAAGGGCCAGATCCCCAAGATCAAGGGAGTCCTCTTTGTCTGTTTTGTCAGGGGTCCCCGTTTTTACAGTACCATTACTCTCTTCTGTATCAAAACCTGGCGCAGCATCCTCATCAAAGGTGAGGTCTGAGAGATCAAGGTGGGATGTCCTGTTAACGTCCAATATCTGGCTGTCACTATTCCTTGCAGCCAATTTATTAATGTCATCGGAAATAGAGTCGATCTCCAGTTCTCCGGTGTCATTAATCTTCAGATCTCTCATATTCAGTTCAATGGTGGAAAACCCCTTTTCCCCCTTCATTGAAATGTCCCCAAGGTCAAGGGAGAGATCATCCCCTTTATCCTCAGGCGGTGGGGCAGCTATCTCTTCATCTGTTACAAGCGACAGTACTTCATCATCTCCCAGCTCAAGGCTATCCATTTCAGATGATTGATCATCCATACTGATCTCAGGCAGTTCAAGTTCTGTATCATCAGAAAGGCTGATTTCAAGTTCCTGATCATCATCACCAAAATCCATATCTTGTTCCATTATGGCGGGCGATTTTTCATTAATAGCGGCACCAGCTCTCTGAAGGGCAGCGGCGTTATCCAGAGTAAACCCTGAACTTGATTCTTCTCCTGCCCCTACAAGCATGCCCAGCAATGAAGGGGCGCTATGTTTGTAGCTATGCAGGTTTAACTTTGTCTGCTCCTCTGAAATATCTTTATTACACTTTGGGCAGAATTTATTATAATCAAAACTATTATAACCGCACTTTGGACATCTCATGTTAATACCCCTTACTGTAAAGTGTTTTAAAAAGGGTTTTTATAAATGAAACAAAAATTACATATTTTTCTATTTTCGTCAAGTATTTAATATTAATTGGCTTTTTCATTACGTTTCATTTATCCGCCCTGTATCTACCCCTCTCCTGTTAATGATTGCCTCTCTGGCCAGTTTATCACACCTTTCATTTTCCACATGCCCCTCATGACCCTTAACCCAAACCCATTCTATATCATGGGTTTTGATCAATGCATGCAGCTCTTCCCAGAGTTCCCTGTTTAAGACAGGCTTTTTCTGGGAATTTATCCAGTTGTTTCTTATCCATCCATTTATCCACTCTGTTGCCCCCTTAATGACATATGATGAATCAGAGCAGATTTTTATCCTGCACGGTTTTTTTAAAACCTTAAGTGCCTCAATAACAGCTGTCATTTCCATGCGGTTGTTGGTTGTAGCCGGGTCATAGCCCGATATCACCCGTTCATGCTCACCGTATTTGAGTATAACGCCATATCCCCCTGGCCCGGGGTTTCCGCTGCATGCCCCGTCAGTAAATATTTCTACAGGGCTCTTTTTATTTATTACCATTTTATTCCAAATCCAGACAGAGAGCCATTTGAAAATAACTCAAATAATCCCTGTTATTCACAGAAAAAGGTTATCAGTTAAAGCGTGCGTGAACCCTGATATTTATAAGAGGTTTTTCCTCATAATTGGTTTTAAGTCTCAGCTCACCATTAAAATTACCAGTACTACCGGGGTTATTCCTGAAAACTACCCTGTATTGTTTTCCAGCCTCCACTGTCTCAAGTTTATAGCTTATTTTGGAATCATCAATGGTAAACCCAGCCGTCCCAATGTTCAGGGGTTTATTCAGGCCTGCTGTTATCAACACCTCAGCGCTCTTAAGTTCTCCTCTCTTACCTGTCAGGCTAACTGTACTTGAAGGGGTTATCCTGAATATAGGTTTTATGGATGCCTCAAACAGGAGCTGCTCGGTTCTTTTTTCAGGGTCGTTACTGAAGACACCTATAGATTTCTTTAATATACCCCTTCTTCCCATCGTATTGACTGTTATCCTGATCCTGCCCTCTCCGCCCGGAGGGATTGCCCTGTCAAAATCGGCAACAGAACAGCCTCAACCCGGGTTTATTCTGTTTATCCTGAGTACACCATTTCCCCTGTTATATACCTTATAAGTGTGCTCAATAACTGTGCCTTCTAAAACCTCCCCTGCAACAAAGCCCTTTTCCTTAAAAAAGATCTTTGGAGTCAGGGTTTGCTCTGAGTAAGCCGTCAGGCAGAAAATCGTTGTTATGAGCAGTGATAAAAAAATTGCCCTTTTTTCCATAATTTAATTTAAACCGCCCCTTCACGTTCATGCATTTACAGGTTATGCATATGAAAGCTGTATGATATGTGTGATATATGTATACGAAAAAGAAGAGTTATACAACTCATCTTATTTAAGATACACAGTGATCTAAATCTTGAAAACATTGTGAAACGATAATATAAAGATTTTTTTATATAACACAGCGAATTTTTTAAAAACATATAAATAGTATTTTTCATTTTGACTGAAGACATATGCATATTATTATATCCCATTATTTTATAAAAACTTGTGCAAAAAACAGGCCATTATCCGGGAGGATTTAAAATTTATGTCCAGCCATGATGAAAAAAACCTTTTCGGTAATGACATCCCTTCAAAAGACCCTGATATTTCAAAGGATAACTTAAGGAAAAGCATAACCTACGTTACCGATATCTTTGATGAAAGGTACAAGATATTTCTTGAACAGGTGAGCGACGGGGTCTTTGAAACAGATATCTATGGCAGTTTTATCTATTTTAATAATGCATTTTGTAATACACTCGGCCACTCAAGGCTTGAGATCCAGGGCCGTGACTTCAGCAGATTCATGGACAGTGAAAATGCCAAAAAGGCATACGAAACCTTTACAAAGATCTGGATTACCCAGAATGAGGCATCAGACCTTCAATGGGAGATTATAGACAGCGAAGGGAAAACCAGACAGATCGAGCTCTCTGCCTTTCTTATCAAGGATAAAAACAACAAGAAAAAGGGGTTCAGGGGGATAACAAGGGATATCACCCAGAAGATGAAGACAATTAAAGCCTTAAAGAGATCCGAACTACTCTATAAAAATGAGTCAAAGGCAAGCAGAAAGGCCGAGCAGATGGCAAGAAACCTGCTTGATTTTGTCCCCTATCCGATGATCGTATCAGATCTGGATGCAAATATTACCTATCTGAACCCTGCCTTTACCCGCACATTCGGGTGGACCTTTGATGAAATCAAGGGGTCAAAAATACCCTTTATCCCGGCCCATCTGGCTGAAGAGGCCAAACTTGCCCGGGAGACCCTGTTAAGGGAAAAGCAGATGAGGCTTGAGACCAAGAGGCTTACAAAGGATGGAAGGGTGCTTGATGTCATAGTCAGCGGGGCGGTTTTTACAGATGAAGAAAATGCCAATGAGGGCGGTAAGCTTTTTATTTTCAGGGACATTACACAGGAAAGAAAGCTTGAGCTGACAAATGCCACGCTCCTTCGTATCAGCACAGCGCTTCCTGAATACCCGGTCCTTGAAGAGCTGCTTGACTATATCAGTGGTGAAACCAAGCGG
Organism: Desulfatiglans sp.; assembly: GCA_012513605.1. Taxonomy (NCBI): domain Bacteria; kingdom Pseudomonadati; phylum Thermodesulfobacteriota; class Desulfobacteria; order Desulfatiglandales; family Desulfatiglandaceae; genus Desulfatiglans; species Desulfatiglans sp. The sequence goes on from JAAZBV010000024.1 coordinate 24,178, forward strand.
CTCCTGAATTCGGAAAGCGCCTCTATTGCTATACTGGACCCTGCACAAAATGAGATATTTTTTCTGGGTGCGGCCTATGATGATTCAGAGGTAAAAAACCGTGTAAAAAAGGTACGATATTCTGTTGAAAATACCATTACCGGAATGGTAATAAAAACCGGCAAACCTCTTATTGTTCATGACACCTCTAAGGAACTGGATTATCGCCCTGGTGTTGATCTGCAGGCAAAAGTACATACCAAAAACCTGATTTTTGTCCCCTTAAAAAGTCGTGATAAGACCATCGGCGTGCTGGCTGCCGTGAATAAAAAAGAGGGCTCTTTTGATGATACTGATCTTGAGCTGATGAACATGATATCAGGTACAGTTGCACTCTCTATTGAAAATGCGAGGATCTCCGAGGAGCTAAGGGCTGCATATCATGAAGTGACAATGCTGAACAAGGCAAAGGACAAGGTCATAAACCACCTTTCACATGAAATTAAGACCCCTGTTGCTGTGCTTCTTGCAACCCTTAATATCCTTGCCAAAAGGCTTTCTCCCCTACCCAGTGAGACCTGGGAAACAACCCTTGACAGGGCAAAGCGAAATCTTGAACGGATACTTGATATACAGTATGAGGTAACTGATATAATGCAAAACAGCGATTTCAGTGGGTACCATGTACTCTCTACCCTGCTGGATGAATGTGCTGATGAGCTTGAGGCCCTTGCAGCAGAGGAGCTTGGTGAAGGGAAACTTATTGAAAGGCTCAGGCGCAGGATAGATGCTGTCTTTGGCCCTAAGAAAATTGAAATCAGGGATATTGACCTTGTATCCTTTACGGATAACCTGTTACTGCGGATAAGACCTAATCATGCCCACCGTAAGATTGAGATAAAAAAATCATTTAATCCATCACCTCCAATTCATATGCCTGAGGATGTGCTGGATAAGATCATTACAGGCCTTATAAAAAATGCTATTGAGAACACGCCTGACATGGGCAGGATAGAAATAATTATCAGGCCTGAACTTGCAGGCACAGAGTTTATAGTCAGGGATTATGGCGTGGGCATAACTGAAGATTATCAGAGGCGTATTTTTGAGGGGTTTTTTCCAACCCAGGAGAGCATCAACTATTCTTCAAAAAGGCCCTATGACTTTAATGCAGGAGGGAAAGGGGCGGATCTGTTAAGGACAAAGATCTTTTCAGAAAAGTATCATTTTAGCATCGAGATGCATTCGGATAGGTGCAGGTTTATACCGGGTGAGACCGATATCTGTTATGGAAATATTGCAAGATGCCAGTTTTGCAGGGATAAGGAGGATTGTTACAGCTCAGGCGGCACCCTTTTCCGGCTCTTTTTTCCATAAACTGCATTTCATTGTTTTTTATTGTAATATTGACAATTTATTGAAAATTCGTTATCTCAAAACTTAATTCTATAGACCATACATATTTGATCCATTTATATATTACCCGGGCAGTCAATATGGTTAACAGTTACTGGTATATCGGGGGCAATGAATGATTATAAACTGTGAAAAATGCGCATCCAAATTCAACCTTGACGAAAACCTTATCAGGGAGAGCGGTTCAAAGGTCAGGTGTTCAGTATGCAGGAGCGTATTTACTGTATACCCGCAGGCGGCTGAAGAGGTTGATTCTGATGCGGAGCATGAGGAGACTGTAGACCTTGATTCGTCTCTGGGTTTTGAGGAAGATAGTCTGCCCAATGAGACTGACCCAGCCAATGATGACGATTTTGACAGGGTCTTTGAGGATGCACTTAATGAAGAAGAGGAGATAATAGAGGAGGAAAAACCTGCTGCTAAAACAGAGCCCGCATCTTTAAAAAGAAAAACAGTCAGGCCGGGGCTGATACTCATCATACTTGTTATTATCTTTGTTGTAACACTTGGTGCCCTTTCGGTATATCTCTTTGCACCTTCCCTTTTACCTGAAGGGGCGGATAATGGAAGAAAGCCTGATGCTGAAATAGAGGCTGTTGATGAAGGAAACAGGAGGCTTGAGATTACGGACTTTAAATGGGAGACATTTTCAGCAGAAAAGTCAGGCCCTCTATTCATTATTAAAGGGAAGGTCATCAACAAGTACCCTCAGCCCAGGAGCCATATCCTTGTTAGGGGTAGCATTGAGGATGATAAAAAGAACCCTCTTGTACAGAAACACGCATACGCTGGGAATACCTTTACAGAAAAAGAACTCCATAAAATTTCAATAGAAGAGATTGACAAAAAACTGAATACCAAAGAAGGTTTTAATAATTCAAATATTAATGTGGCGCCAATGGAGGCAATCCCTTTTATGATCATCTTTAACAACCTGCCGGATTCCATGAGTGAATATGTTTCTGTGGAAACGGTTAGCTCTGCCCCCGGAGAATAGTTAATCCTAAGGCTGTCTTAATCAGGGGCACCTGCATGGGGTATTGTATCCGTGAAAGTCGGCAGGCTAGAAACGATACTGAACCCCTGCTGAAAACATCACGACCTCCTTTTTAAGGCCTATCAAAACTGCTGAACCGGATGATGTGTCAATATAAGATTTGCCTTTATAATCAACAATTGCAGCACCTAAATCGATCTTAAGGGTTTTATTAACCTGATAGACAATGCCGCCGCCAAATGAATCTGCATCCAGTTCAGGGGCCTCTTTAAGCGCATGCTGCGCATCTATGCCTGTCTTTGTGTGCAGATAACCAATGCTTCCTTTCAGGTTATTATTAAACCTGTATTCCATTGAGATACTTGTCTCCCATCCATCCTTCACATACTGCTCTTCGCCGTCCCAGTCGGCATCCTTCTGGAAATAATAGACAAGTCCTGTATCTATCTTCAGTTTTGGGCAGACACTATATGCAAGGCCAATGGAAAAGAGCGCTGGCAGGTTCCTTTCATGTTTTGCCCCATTAATAATGCCCCCTGCCTGACCAAGACCATATGGGAATCCGGATATCGTGTCCTGTTTTACCTTATATTTGAAATCCAGTTCTGTTTCAGTCTCATATTTCATGCCGATATAAACAGGGTCAAGATCAATGCCCAGCCCAAGTATAACGCCGAACCCATTCGCATGATCTTCCTGATCCAGCACAGCCGTTCTTACCGGCTGGCCTGCTAAAACACCCAAAGGGGTGGGCAGAAGCTCAAATGTTGCCCTGCCCTTTTTTGTTGCGTCAATATAACGCCCTGCAATCGAAACAGATAGTGCCTCATTTATCTTGTATGCACCACCCAATGTCAAACCATAATAAAAACCCTTGGCCTTAAGTTCTTCATCTGCTGTATCGCCATAAAATGCAGCGCCTGCGAGTTGGTTAAGCCTGTTTCTTAAGCCAATAGCGCTGATCCGTGTAGTGGCATTGCCATTTTCATAATCAACCTCACCACCCCCTGCGGGCATTGTAAATGAAAAGATACCTGCCCATCTCTCATTCTTATACAGCCCGAAAAGGGCTGGCACAAATGAAGGTGTATCCTGTTTAAACACTATGCCATCTACCGAGTTTGTATATTCTTTTAATACATAGTGGATTGAGAGATTACCATGTAAACCATCCGCCATCTTCATTACACCTGCTGGGTTATATGCTATGGCATCTAGGGAATCTGTTGCTGCATTTCTTGTAAAGGTACGAACATATTCGCCGCTGTAATTGCTCCTGTTGTCAACACCCCCGGCCAGGATATATGGGCTTGATATCATTATAAGACAGGCAACGCACAAAACAGGATAGACTTTTTTCATGTTTTAATCTCCCCATCAAATAAAAAAAAAGGTTATAAAGACTTTGAATTATAAAGGTGAATAGTCTGCCCATGATGGACAGCCGCAGAGTTTAAGGTTAAATCTGTTTCAGGTCAAGGAAAAAGAGGTGTCTGATAAGTGTCTATTTTGCAGTATCAGGATGCTGTCGTCAACTTTAGTTCCAGGAAACTTTTTTCTTTAAATCATGGGGATATTAGGATAACCTGCAACTATTATGATAGAGACATACGTTAAGATATTATCCAATACCTGTATAACGCCGGGTATATTTTTATTGAGGTTTAGCTCACCCGAACTGGCAGCAGAGGCAAAACCGGGCCAGTTCATAATGTTGAGGGTAAATGATGGGATTGACCCCTGCCTGAGGAGGCCCTTTAGTATAAGCGGTACAGAGAAGGGAGGTGTTGTCAGGATACTTTACAAGGTAGTTGGAAAGGGGACTGTTATCCTCTCAAAAAAAATTGCAGGGGATAAGCTTTCTGTTCTGGGCCCCCTTGGAAAGGGTTTTGATATAGCCGGAAGGGCTGAACATCTCTTTATTGTTGCAGGTGGCATAGGCATAGCTCCCATGCTTTTTCTCTCACAGGCGGTTGATAAAAATGCGTTTACCTTTTTGGCCGGTTTCAGGAACTCGGATGAGATAATTGATCCTCTCTCTGCCGGTATAAAGCAGGATATCTCTATTGCCACAGATGACGGGTCAAGGGGTTATCATGGCAGGGTCACGGACCTTCTTGAGCAGGAGATTATTAAATGCAGGAACAATGCCCTTGCTATCTGTGCATGCGGCCCCCTTCCCATGCTGAAGGCGCTGAGCAATATATCAGGCAAATATAGAATACCCTGCAGGGTCTCCATGGAGACCTTTATGGCATGCGGTCTGGGGGCATGTCAGGGCTGTGTAATCAGATCAGCTTCTGCTTTGGATCAGATATCATACCACCATGTATGCAAGGATGGCCCTGTCTTTGATATCAATGAAATCGACTGGGAAAATATATGACCATAAACCCTGATATCTCTGTAGCTTTAGGCAGCCTGAAACTCAAGAGCCCTGTTATGACAGCATCCGGCACATTCGGTTACGGAAAGGAATTTGATGATCTCATTGATCTGAACCGGCTCGGGGCCATTGTTGTAAAGGGGATATCTTTAAGGCCCATGAAAGGTAATCCCCCTCCAAGGATTGTTGAAACACCGGCTGGCATGCTTAATGCCATTGGGCTTGCCAATATAGGCATAGAAGGCTTTCTTAAGGATAAACTTCCGTGGCTCAATACCCTGAACACAGAGGTTATAGTCAATATTTACGGGCACAGTATTAATGAATATGGTGAACTTGCATGCGCGTTCAAGGGGGTAAAAGGTGTCTCTGCCATTGAGGTGAATATCTCATGCCCCAATGTGGATAAGGGGGGGCTTGTGTTCGGGAAAGACCCAGAAATGTCAGCAAGGGTAACTGAGACCGCGGTAAAGAACACAGATAAACCTGTAATTGTAAAGCTTACCCCGAATGTCTCAGACATAACCCTGCTTGCAAAGGCAGTGGAACAGGCAGGCGCACATGCACTTTCTGTAATCAATACCCTTACAGGAATGGCAGTGGATATAAATACCAGGCGTCCAAGGCTTGGGAATGTATCAGGGGGCTTATCAGGGCCTGCCATAAAGCCGGTTGCCCTTTATATGGTCTATCAGGCTGCCCGTGCAGTAAAAATCCCTGTTATAGGGATTGGCGGTATATTGAATGCCACTGATGCCCTTGAGTTTATGATTGCAGGGGCCTCTGCGGTGCAGGTGGGGACAGCGAACTTTATTAATCCCAGGGCCTCTATCGAGATTATAGAGGGCATCAGAAACTACTGCATTGAAAAGGGCATTAACAAAATCGTTGATATTGTGGGAAGCCTTATAACAGCAAGGCAGGGCTAGTATTCATGCCGGATGAACTTGATAAAAAAATCATTAGCTTTCTTCAGAAGGATATACCTGTTCAGCCCATGCCCTATAAAATACTTGCTGATCAGCTCAGTGTTTCAGAGGATGAAATACTGAACCGGATCAGGGAAATGGTAGCTGGAGGGGTAATCAGGCGTCTGGGTGCAACCCTCTATCACCAGCAGGCAGGATTCAAGGCCAATGCAATGGTGGCATGGGTGATCGCGGAAAAAGAGATTGATGAAATCGGGCATATCATGGCCGGGTTCAAAGAGGTGACACACTGTTATCACCGGTGGCCTCAAAGGGATTGGCGATACAACCTCTTTACCATGATACACGGGGAATCCAGAGAAGAATGCCATGAGATAGCCCGCAAGATGTCGAAGCGGACAGGTGTTAAGGATTATTCCCTCCTCTTCAGCGAAAAGGAATTTAAGAAAACCAGTATGGAATATTATTAAAGCAGGGCTCAGGGCACAAGGCGCAGGGAAAACCTAAAGCCTGATTTTAGCGGAGAAACAGGATGGATGAGAGATCAAAGATACTATTTGAGCAGGCAAAAAGATATATCCCGGGTGGTGTGAACAGCCCGGTTCGCGCAGGCAAGTCTGTTGGCATGGAACCTCTTTTTATTAACAGGGCTGAGGGGTGCTATCTGTGGGACGAAGACGGCCATAAATACATAGATTATGTCTGTTCATGGGGTCCCATGATTCTTGGTCATGCGTACCCTGAAGTCTTAAAGGCCATTTCTGAAAAACTGGCAATGGGCACAAGCTTCGGGGCCCCGACCGCCATAGAGGTGGAGATGGCTGAGGCAATCATTGAAATGGTCCCCTCCATTGAGATGGTGAGGATGGTAAATTCCGGCACAGAGGCGGCAATGAGCGCTGTCCGCCTTGCCAGGGGGTATACAGGCAGAAAGATCATAATCAAATTTGAAGGCTGCTATCACGGCCATGCTGACAGCCTGCTTGTTGAGGCAGGGAGCGGTGTTGCAACATTAGGGATACCGGGGAGCCCCGGCATACCTTCAGAGATTGCAGGGCTCACCATCTCCCTTCCATATAATAACCTTGATAATGTAAAAGATGCATTTAAAAGGTATGGGGATGATATAGCCGCTATTATTGTTGAACCTGTTGCAGCAAACATGGGTGTAATACTTCCAGAGCCAGGGTTTCTAGCCGGGCTCAGAAAGATCACAGTGGAAAATGGGGCACTGCTTATATTTGATGAGGTGATAACAGGGTTCAGGCTTGGCCCGGGCGGGGCACAGGGGTATTACAATATCATGCCTGACATCACATGCCTGGGAAAGATCATTGGCGGCGGGCTCCCTGTCGGGGCCTATGGAGGCAGGAGGGCAATCATGCAGAATATTGCCCCTGAAGGGGATATATATCAGGCCGGTACGCTTTCAGGAAACCCGATTGCAATGGCAGCAGGTATTGCCACCCTGAAACTGCTTAAGGATTTAGGCCTATACAAGGGGCTTGAGACAGGTGGTAACAGGCTCTTCACAGGATTAAAGGATGCCGCCCTTAAGGCAGGTATTGATATTGTCATAAATCATACAGGCTCATTAGGCTCCCTCTTTTTTACAAAGGAGCTGGTAACTGATTTCCAATCCGCAAAAAAGAGTGATACTGCCCTGTTCAGGGCCTTTTACAGGCATATGCGTGAAAAAGGTATTTATCTGGCCCCAAGCGCATTTGAGGCGATGTTTTTATCCATTGCCCATGAGAATGATGTAATAGACAGGACAATTGATGCGGCATATCACTGTTTCAGTGTAATACAAAAATAATATTAAATCAGTTGCGACCTGCCTCTTAATACCAGGGGTAAAGGATATTGACTTTGTGAAAAAAAATGTGATAGAAACCGGGTTGAAGAGATTAAAACAGAGTAAATCCAGCTTGATATGGATAATGAAACAAAAAAGATGTTCCGTGCCCTAGGGGTGCTGAGTACAGCTGGATTAACAATGGCCCTCTCTATAGGTATCGGGGCCGTGGTCGGGCATTATATTGATAAAAGGTATGACACTGAGCCCTGGTTTTTTTTGATTTTTCTGTTTTTCGGGATTGTCGCAGCCTTTAGAAACCTCTATCTGATGTACAAAAAGGCAAAGGATTTGGGCGGCGAATAAATGGAATGGGATATATTCTATGAAGATCTGAAGAAAAAATACTGGGTAGTCTTCCTGTTGATATCTTCAGTCAGCTTCTTTACACTAAGCCCTTCCCATACCTTGGGTGTTATTGCTGGCGGCATGGTGAGTATAGCAAATTTCATGTTTCTTCAGCACACCTTTAAGAAGGCCTTTGGTACAGACTTTAAACGGAAAGCCAGGAAAATCTCTATTTTTATATATTACTATTTTCGACTTTCAGTACTGGGTGTAATCATTTTTATCCTGTTAAAGCATAAACTGGTACACCCTGTTGGCCTTATAATAGGATTGTCAACCGTTGTTATCGCAATAACTGTTGCAGGGGTGATCATGGCCATAAAGACCGGGGGCAGGGGGCATAAATAATTTGGAGCACCATTATTATTATATAACAGAGATTTTGAGCTATTTTGGGTTTGATCATTTTGCCCATAAGTGGCAGCATGTTACCCACTCATGGATTGTAATGGCAATAATGCTTGCCGGCGCTCTTTTTCTTGTGAGGGGGATTAAGGCTCTGCCTGGTAAGAAACAGTCCTTTCTTGAATATGTAATAACCAGCATAGAAGATTTTATTATCAGTATCACAGGCCCCGAGGGAAAGATGTTTTTCCCTTTTATAGCCACGGTTTTTCTGTATATCCTGATATGCAATCTCCTGGGGCTTATACCGGGCTTTTTTTCACCGACAGCAGATACCAATACGACCCTTGCCCTTGCGCTTGCCACATTTTTTTATACCCATTATATAGGGATCAAATATCATGGCATCAAATATGTGAAACATTTTTTAGGCCCTGTGCCTGCAATAGCGCCCATAATGCTGCCCATAGAGATAATAGGCCATTTTGCAAGGGTGATGTCCCTTACAATAAGGCTTTTTGGTAACATATTCGGCAAAGAAAAGATCCTGGGGATCCTTTTTGCGATCGCAGGGGCATATCTTGCGCCTTTACCGGTGATGGTCCTCGGGCTGTTGGTAAGTTTTGTGCAGGCGCTTGTTTTCATGCTGCTGGCAACAGTATATTTTGCAGGGGCCATGGAAGAGGCTCATTAATATTAAGTATTAATAATGTTTTAAGCAATTATCAAAAAAGGGAGATTTTTATGTCAAAAAAAATTATGGTCACAGTTATGGCATTCATAGCGGTTTCAGGGTTATCATCAATAGCGCATGCAGGTGAAAATGCAGCTGCTTCAGCAGGGTTGTGGGCTGTTGCCCTTATGGCAATCGCTTGCGCCTTGGCTATCTGTATTGCAGCTTCATGTACCGGCATTGCCATGGGTTATGCTATAAACGGGGCCATGCAGGGGGTCTCAAGGAATCCGGAGGCAGGCGGAAGGATATTCACAATGCTTATACTTGGTCTTGCACTCATTGAATCACTCTGTATCTATGCGCTGCTCATAAGCCTATTAATGGTTTTCAAGATACCTGCGCTGGATGCTACCCTTGAAGCAATAATTAAAACCATAGGGGGATAAGAAACGATCATTAATCGTAAGGAATTAATTTTACAATCAAGGAAGGGAGAGAAATGGAAAAATTATATACGAGTTTAACGAATGAAGGTCCTATAACCGTAACGGTTAAGGATGGCAAGGTAGTCAGGGTACAGCCTCTGATAATGGATGAGAAGGACATAAAGG
>JAAZBV010000025.1 GCA_012513605.1 Desulfatiglans sp.
ATACCATTTCGATTCTTGGACAGCACTGCTGGCAATAACCTGTTTTTTGAATACGCCGTTTTGTTAACTTAACTACTTGTTTTTACTTGATGCAATATCAAATTTTCATTTATCTTGGACAGCAATGTGATTGAATATTAATTTAAGAAGGAATAATAAAAATTTGATTAAATAGTGTCGAGTTGCTTCGCTTAACCCGCCCTACATACTATCACGGTTTATATAAATATCTGCAACCAGTTCATCAATTTCTTTATCAATTTCAGAAAGCGCTCCTCTTGCACAAATAAGACCTTCCATATCCAGGCTATTTTCAGTTTCAGAAACAGGAGAAACAAGAGCTACCGCCTTACCCTTCCGGGTGATGGTAAATTTTTCTTTTCCAAAATGAACCCTGGTGATGAGCTCTGAAAATTTGGCCTTTGCCTCTGTCAATGATAAATGCTGTGACATCGTAATCCCCATAATGAATTTGATAGGCTATTTTATGGTCATTCATGCCGGTTTGTCAATCAGAGGGTTGAATGAGAAGTATCTGCTTTTACCCCCATACCCCAAAACCTATTGACTTCAAAATGATTTGTAAGGATAATCCCTTCGTTTTCCCCAAACGTTCCTTTTCAGGCTTTATGGTTTTGCTTTGGCAATTACCATTGTATTTTTGCAACACATTAGTTTTAAACATTAAGATTTTTGTATTTTGACTTTTTGAACAATATTCAGTGCTATATGACAAAATTTGTGTGAATTTAAATTTTCTAAAGACGTATAAGGGCGCACAGAAAAATTTTTTTAATACTTTAGAGTATATTAAATTTTATTTAGTTTATTATTCGATGTTAGCCCGATTCGGGTTTTACACTATTAGACCCGAATCGGGCTAATACCTGTTAAAAGCTGAAATGAAGTAACAGAAATATGGTATTTGGGGAAAATGTCAGCATTGGCAAAATCTCCAAATAGTAGTATCCAAAATAAAAAATCCGGGGTGTATTAAATCCTATTTACCGAAAATGCCATCAATAGCAATTTCGGTAAATAGAAAATAAAAATCAAAAATTAATCGTAATAATAACTGGTTATAAAAATTATTAGTCGGTAAATAGCAGGCGAAAACTGCTTTTAACAATGCAGTCAAGGCGACTGGCTAGCATCATGTTGAATCGAATGCAAAGCCTTTGCAACCTTTTTCCTTGCATGACATTGGTTGCCATAAATCCGCCAGCTCCTTGCCGCCAGTGTTATGTTTTTAATTAAGGAGGTAAATTATGGATCGTAATAAAATGTTAGTTTTTAAAATAGCTATCCTAATATCCATAGTTTTTAACTCATCTGTTCTCCAGGCCAATGATTCAAAAAATGAGGAGCAAATCACTACACAAAAACAAGCAGCAATACATGCTGCGAAACTCGCCAATGAGAAGTGTCAAAAAAACTTTGGTATTTCTCCTTTTAAACCTGAATTATATAAAGCTGAATTAGTAAATTCGAAATGGCACTGGGGAAAAATTGAACCAATTGGTATTCATGGTTATTCTGCAAAAGTTGAGTTCTGTAAAGATGGTTCAGGTGAAAATGTACAAGTCGCTTTTAGTACCGATAAAATAATTAATAATGAACCCGAGTTACATAAGGTACCAATGGAAATAGAGGTAATACGTTCCAAAGAGTTAGAAAAAGTATTTCCAAAGATAGATAGTCATAAAGATAAATGAGGCGACAGCTAACCCTTAAATCAACATGACAGCAGGGGGCTTCTTTCGATTTTCGCAAAGCATCATGGCGCGGCATGTTATTTGAAGCACGCAAAACAATCGAAAAAAGGAGTGAACCAAATGGCGAAGTACAATACGATTGACGAATACATTAACGCACAAGCACATCCGCAAGCGGAATTATTACAAGAGATGAGGAAAGCAATTTTAGATGCGGTACCAGATGCGGAAGAAACCATTAACTATGGCTTACCGGCATTCAGTCTTGTTAAGAATGGTAAAAGTAATGAGCAAATCATGATTGGGGCATTTAAAAATCACGTTGCAATTTACCCGCATCCGACAACAATCGTGAAATTTGAGAAAGAGCTTTCCAAATTCAAACAGGGTAAAGGATCAATACAATTTCCTTTAGATAAACCGATTCCAAACAAGCTGATTGAGAAAATGGTGAAGTACAGGAAAAAGCTAATTCAAAGCGAATTAAAGCAATGAACAATACAAAGACAGGGCAGAACAAACAGCTACACCAGAACCCGGAGGGGTTTTTGCCTGATACGAAAGATCAAGGTAAGGCTGGTTACAAATCGTTGTGTTTCTAAAAGGAGGGAATGAATCTCATGGAAAACTTCATGCCGGAAGAAATCCAGAAGAAGGTCAAATCTATTGAAAAAGAACTAAATGAAAATAGTTTTTCTGACAACAAATTAGCATTATGGTTTTCTCTGATAGGAGTTTTTATAGGCCTTGCTCTTATTTTCTTGTATTCATTTATTACAAATAGAACGGGGTTTTACCCTTTAGTAATATTTGTTTTAGCATTCTCTTTAGCTGGTAATGCCATCACACGTTTCTCTGAACATAAAAAAATCTCGAAACTATTAATAAACGTATGTGAAGTCATTAATTATTATAGGAATAAAGAGACCCAATAAACCCGACCGGGCTATAAAACGCCCAGATGGTTATCGGTGCGGTTAGGACTATGAAGAAAATCATAATAATAGGCAATTCAGGTTCAGGGGAAAATTGGCTGGGAAAGAAGTTAGCTTCAGTTCTCGATATTTCACATATTTCACTCGACAATATTTTCTGGGAGCCAGGCGGTTACAATCGGAAAAGAAACGAATCCGATGTCGAGGCTGATATATATAAAATCCAGCACTCTGTAACTTGGATCGTTGAGGGAGTATTTGGTCATATCGTTGAGCCCCTCATAGACTTTGCTGACACTTTAATATATGTCAACCTGTCCTGGGATGAATGTAGAAACAATCTGTTAAATCGAGGCTCAGAAAGTTCCAAGCAACTGGAACCAAAAAAATATAAAGAAAATTTCCAGGCTCTTCTCAAATGGGCTTCTGAATATGAGGTGCGTGATAGTAAGGCATCAAAGAAGTTACATAATTTACTGTTTGAGAATTTTTCAAGACAAAAACATATGGTTATTAATCGCTTGGGAATTGATCAGTTAATAGAAAAATGTGATACTTTTTAGCTCTACCAAACCCTTTAGAATCATTTGCTTGTTTTTAACATCACAGTTGGGTTTGTAGGCAAATTATTATGAGTAAGATAATGAATGATAAAATGAAAGTTAGATTACATAATGGCTTAAAAGAAAGTAGTATTGGTTTTCTATTAGCCCTAGTGTATATAATTTTGAAATATTTTTATTGGCCAGATATTTTTATTTGGCTGGCTGAAACAGTATTTGTCATATTTTGTACGGTTTTATTCTTCATCAGAGGTTATCGGAAAGGGTACTCAATAACTAACTTTAATCAGGAAATGCAAAAGAAGAGAGAAGAGATGTTGAATTCAAGGTTTTCTGAAGATCTCAGGTGTTATAAATGCTCTAGTATTATAAAACCAGAGGATAATAGTTGCCCGATTTGTGGATGGACCTGGAAACTTTAAAAACAAAACTCACAAACATTTGATAACCCAGCCAAGGCGGTAATACCCCCGGGTGGTTATCAGTGCAGTTCAGAGAAAATGAAATGACGGAAAAATTAAAAGATTATCTTTCTTCAGGAGATTTTAAGGAAATTTCCTTCCATGACAATCATGTATATGGCTTTTCTGTGCGACAAAAAGAATTCGGTGAAGACCTGATCCTTGATATCGATTATATCTCTGAATGGATCTGTCATGAGGATAGAACTTGTTCGTTTAAAATAATCCCTGCCGATCTAATTTTTTCTGATATAGTTGATCTGGAGATCAACCTTTCATGGGGAAAAACATTAACACAGCCTGACCCCCAATATGCCATCACACATTCACTTTCAGGGGAAATTATCTTAAATGGAATCAATATAGAAAATTATGAAGAGCCAATTTATATAGGTTATCAAAAGTATTTTTTTGAATTCTTTTCACCGGAAAAAGGTATTATGAATTTGGGTGCTAAAAAAGTTAGCTTGATTGGAAGAAAACCTCCAGTGAGTTCACAAGAACAGCATTTGGATTGGCCACAGAGGTAAGACAAAATAAGGGTATAATTTCGATTTAAATACGGACGGGATACGCCCGCTTGTTAAACCTATCGAGAAATTTCAAAGGAGAGGCCGGCCCTCATCTTCGAGCGGGTTATGAATAAAAATGATTCAAAGTCTAACTCGACCTATAAATGAAAAAGAAAAACGATTCTTGCGACTTAAAATTCGAGAATTGTCAAAACATATTGATGAATCTCCTGTATTGCTTAAGCTGTTAAAACAAGTTTGTTTTGGTTTCGGTATATCTGGTTTTCTCTGCTTTCTTGGCTCTATATCCACCGATGACCAACCCCCCTTTTGGTTTTATTTATTAATTTTTATTGTTCCAGGTTTGGTTTGGACACTTTGGTTCTTTATTAAAAAAATGAAAGATGAAAAAGCAATAATTAGTAGAATTCAAACATATAAAGATGCTTCAAATAATGGTACAGTAAAAGTAACAAGAATTAAGACAGACAGAATGTTTGAGGCAGAAGAGTATGAGGATGAAGGTGCCTGTTATTTTTTTGAAGTTGAAAAAGATAAAGTCTTTTTAATTATGGGGCAGGAATATTACAGTACTACAAACTTCCCAAATTCTGATTTTTCAATAATAGAAATAATTGACACTAAGGGGCAGTTAGTCGATTCGATAATAGAAAAGCAGGGGAAAAAATTAAAACCTCTAAGATTAATTCCCAGAGAAGATAAAATAAAAATAGACCTTACAAACGATAACAAATTAATTCCATGTAGTTTGGATCATATTGAAAGTTACCTAAATATTTCATAACCTAGCGCATGTAATCCCCGTAATAAGGATTGGTGGGAATTATACTGCGCAGGCCGGTAACCTTGTCATTCACTTTTAGGGATGGTACAAAATAACCATATACTTAAAAGGTGTCTGACTGTTTTTTTGGTGATTGAAATATTTTATACTAAGGCAGGTCGGGTTGATTCGCTTAACCCGACCTACAGGCTGGTTGTTTAATCCGTTTAATCAGGCTTGAGTTTTATAAAGTCAATATGGTGACTGGCACTGGATGTCTGTTAATGTGTCGTAACATGTTTTGAGTAATTACAAAAGGAAATATAAAAATGAAACTAATCGATTTCATCATACAATCTAAAAAATCCTCTTATGCCAGCACAGGAGAAGGGAGAGAGAAAAAATTTGATAACGGTTCTGTTGGATTTGAAATTATTAACAACGGATATCGGTATTTAGATCAGTTTAATGGTTTTAATCCTTTTGCGGGTTCGGAAAAAGTATTCAAAGAAGTTAATGAGTTACTTTGGGTTTTGAACTATTTTGGAGAGATTTTACCAGGGGGATCAGCTCCTAAAAAAATCTACTCTTTTCTAAAAGAAGCAATGCGTCTAATTACACCTGAATACCCGCTTAGAGGTCCTGAATTTTATGAAAATCTAAATTATCGATACGAGAATAAGCAACATGGATCTTTTAACCATTTTCATGGAATTGAAAAAATATTTGAAAAAAACGAAGAGGTGTACGTACTTTATTACCATGGTGGCATAATAAAATAAATTAGGAGGTAATTGAATGAGAAAAGTATATGAGTCATTTAACACTTTAATGATTGGTCATTTGAAAAATCTTCTTATGATTGAGGGTATACCTTCATTTACAAAAAATGAATATGGTTCAGCAGAACGAATTTCAGTGAATGAATGTTGGTACGAGATCTGGATTGAAAATGATACTCAATATGATGAAGCTTTAAAAATAATTAAGGAAGCAGAGTCAGATGATTCCGCTTCAGGTCCTGACTGGGTATGCCCGAATTGCAAGGAAGTAAATGAATATCAATTTTCTTTGTGTTGGAATTGTGGCAAAGAAAATCAAAATAAAATACCCGCTAAATAAACGAATTTGGCGAATAGAATAATGTCGGGTTGCTTCGCTTAACCCGACCTACAGGCTTTAGGAAAAGGAGAATAACTTTAATGAAGCGAATAGGCATACTTGGCGGAATCGGCCCTGAATCAACCGTTGATTACTACAGGGAAATAATCAGGGCATTCGTTACAGGGCATCCTGAACTGGCATATCCGGAAATCATCGTTTACAGCGCAAACATGAATGAGCTTATGGGCTTTGTCTCTACAAAGAACTGGCCTGAGCTCTCTAAGTGGCTACTGGAAAAGATTACCTCTCTTCATCTTGCCGGGGCTGAATTTGCTGCCATTGCATCAAACACACCCCATATTGTATTTGATGAGATTAGCGCAAAATCACCCATTCCCCTGTTAAGCATAGTTGAAGAAACGTGTAAGACCGCCCAGGAAATGGGGTTAAAGAATATTGGCCTCATGGGCACGAAACTCACCATGGAGGCTGACTTCTATAAGAAACCTTTCATATCGAAAGGGATGTCGATTGTTGTTCCCAGTGAGGAGGAACAAAACATTATTCACCACAGGTTATTCTCTGAAATAGAGCTTGGAATCATCAAAGACTCAACACGGGAGGAATTGCTATCGATCGTAAAAAGGAT
Organism: Desulfatiglans sp.; assembly: GCA_012513605.1. Lineage (NCBI taxonomy): Bacteria > Pseudomonadati > Thermodesulfobacteriota > Desulfobacteria > Desulfatiglandales > Desulfatiglandaceae > Desulfatiglans > Desulfatiglans sp. The sequence continues at coordinate 6,724 of JAAZBV010000025.1, forward strand.
GATAGAGGAAGAGCACATTGATTCCTTAATTTTAGGCTGCACTGAGCTGCCACTGATATTAACAGAAAGCAGATTTGGCATTCCCTTCCTCAATACTTCGGCGATTCATTGTGAGAGTATTATAAAATACTGTATTGAAGGAAAATGATGAAAAGAGAAGAAAAATCCAAATCATCATTGCATGAGGATGTAATTACCCATTACTCTTCAGGGTACGAAGAAAAACGATTAGATATTAATGAAGGCAAAATTGAAAGAGAACGTACCCGCGAGTTGCTGCAGCGCTTCCTGCCACCGACACCTGCAACTATAATAGATAGTGGTGGCGGAACAGGAAAGCATGCCTTATGGCTTGCCCGGAAGGGGTATGAGGTTCATTTGGTAGACATTGTTCCTCTTCATATTGAATTGGCAAAAGAGGAGTCAGCGCAACAGCCGGAATATCCATTATCCAGTGCAGAGGTCGGGGATGCCTGCACCCTTAATAGAAATGATAACAGTGTTGATGCTGCCTTACTGTTCGGTCCCCTGTATCATCTTACTGATAAAAGGGATCGTTTAATTGCATTATCAGAGGCATATCGGGTTCTAAGAAAGGGTGGTGTGCTCATGGCTGTGGGTATATCACGCTTTGCATCGACATTTGACGGATTACGCTCTGAATACCTTAAAGACCCTAAGTTTGTTGAAATTGTGAATGGAGACCTGAAAAATGGGCTTCATAAAAACTTTACAGACAATCCCTTTTATTTTATGGATACCTTTTTTCACCATCCGAATGAACTAAAGGCAGAGCTTGCCGAAGTCGGTTTTTCAGATAGCCGGGTTTATGGTGTGGAAGGGCCATCCTGGTTAGCGCCGAATATTGATGAGTGGTGGAAGGATGAAGCACAACGTAATGTACTTCTTGAGATCGCAAGGCGATTAGAATCAGAGCCAACACTTTTAGGGATCAGTTCACATCTAATGGCAGTTGGTGTGAAAGGTTAAGGAAATGTCGGGTTGCTTAGCTTAACCCGACCTACATGCTAAGCCGGTTATCAGGAAAAAGATTATGACACAAATAAATTATCGTGAAGCAATAAAAGAAGATATCCCCAGGCTTGTTGAATTATGGAAGGAGTTAATGGATTTTCATGGCGCTAGAGATTCCTTTTTTTCCCGCTCTAACCCGACTTTCGCTATTGGGCATGTTTAAAAAAATAAGTAATTGAAAATATGAAGTATTTTTTAGCAGAGGTTAAAAAGTCTTCACTACAGAGACATTTAGCCCTTGTGATAGCTCAGGTGGA
>JAAZBV010000026.1 GCA_012513605.1 Desulfatiglans sp.
ACCATAGGTTTGTCCTCCTTTTGCTTTTGGGAATTCGTTTTGTCTGGTAACTTAACGATCTCCCATAAGGAGGACTTTTTCAATATCAAAATTCATTAACTAAAAACCGTTTTTGGACAAGAGTGATAATGGATAATAATATTAAAGAACAAAACCAATACAGGTCTGCCATCATGGGCACAGACCCTATATGGCCCCTCTTATTCAAATTCTCAGGCCCTGCCATTATATCCATGACAGTTGCCTCAACATACAATATAGTTGATGCTGTATTTGTGGGAAGACTAGGTACAGAGGCACTAGCGGCATTGAGTGTAACCTATCCTCTAAGCCTTTCCTTTTTAGCGATTGCAGCAGGTACAGGTGTAGGGGCTACATCACTTATTTCAAGATACCTGGGTAAAAGTGAAAGGGTAGAATCATATAAAGCCGCCTCTGTTGCGATTACACTATGCCTCATTTTAAGCCTTTGTGTTATACTCTCATGTCTGCCAAACATGAAACCATTACTCACAGCGCTGGGGGCACAAAACAGTGTCCTTTTACTCGCTGAGGAGTATATCTCTGTCCAGATAAAGCTGATTGTCTTCTATTACATCACCATGGTGCTTGGTCATGTCATACGGGCATTTGGAAACCCCATGTTTTCAAGCACAGTGATGATAATGTCTTCTCTATCCAATATTATCCTTGATCCTCTTTTTATATTCGGTCTTGGTCCCATACCTGCCATGGGCGTAAAGGGCGCTGCTGTTGCTACGGTGATTGCCCAGGCAATGAGTTCAATCATTTATCTGTGTTATCTATTTTCAAAAAGCTCAGGGTATAAATTCAGCGCGAGGTATTTTATCCCATATCCGAAGGTCGTATATGAGATATATAGAATTGGGTTTGCATCTATTGTGAGGTCAGGGGTCCAGTTTCTGGTTATGGGTGTTATTAACCGGGAAGCAGCCTCTCATGGCGTTGTTACGCTTGCATTAATTGGGGTTTTGATCCGGCTGGGCAGGTTTGTTCAGATGCCGGCCATTGGCATAGGGCAGGGGCTTCTTCCGCTTATCGGTTTTAATTTCGGCGCCCAGAAAATGAAAAGGGTAAAGGAACTTGTGTATAAGGCATCTTTTTCAGGAAGTATATGGTCATGGCTCTGCTGGGCATTGATCATGATTTTTCCCGGGTATGTGCTGGCTGCATTCGGCCTTGATTCAACAATCCTGAAAGATGGCGTTTATGCTGTGAGGCTGTATTTCTGCTGTATCTTTATCATCGGTGTTCAGATGGTGCCGGGCTTCTTTTTCCAGGGTATAGGCCAGGGTTTTCCAGCCTCAATGCTTTCTGCTGCAAAATTTCTTATCTTTCTATTGCCCCTGATTCTTTTTCTTACGCCTGCATATGGCGTAACAGGCTTATGGGTATCCTTCCCCATTGCAGATATGTTGACATTCTTTGCAGGGCTTATCTGGATGTTACTAGAGTTCAGAAAGCAGGGGATAATATGTATTGATAAGCAGAAACTGCATGAGCTAATCGGTACAAATTGATTGCTCATTCCTGAATAGTGTTTATTCGAATAATAGTTTATCGTTTTCAGAAAAAGCCCGTCATAGTTAATCTTATGTCCATAAGAGATTAGATATTCCGGGCTTTAATGAGAAATAGTTTTTATCGGTTGTTAACGCGGCATCCCGCTTGACATTCCACCCATTCCATCTCCGCCGGTACCGGTATTTATGCCGGAACGTCCACTGACATCGCGGCCGAATTGATCTGTTGATTCTTTGTTTTTGCCATCTTTTATTGCCCACTCTGCCTTTGTAGCGCATACCCTGTTTTTAAAACGTGAACCTGTGATATGCAGATTACGGCATTCTATTTTCTGGTCATCCTCAGTTGTGCCTTGTTCAGGAGCATCATTTTTAGCTACCTGATTTGTAACACTATTTATAGTTGTTGTCTTATTTTTGCCTGTGCTTACGCAGGAGCAGAGAAGCAGGCCTATTAGACAGATGAGCACCGGAATTGCCGAATAGATTGTGATTGTTTTGTTATACTTAATTTTCCCCTTCATTTTATTCTCCTTTTTTGATTTTGAATTACTAATTTTTCTAATCAAATATTCGCACTACCAGACAGGCTGGTTTTGATACAGGTTTTAAACCCCATTGACTCATATCTTTTAATACATTGATTTGCTTCTTCTTCATTTTCAAAAGTTCCAACCAATAACAGGCATCTATCATCTTCATCCCACACCCATGTATATTCCTGGAAACGTATGCCATGTGACTCAAGTTTCTCCCTTATGGCTGTCCGTATCTCCTCACGGTCAACAAAATCAAGTGAACCATAGGAAGGTCCTCGGATCAATGCATAATAATTGGTTCTTTTTTGAAGTATGTTATTAAGGTTCTTATCATGATTACACGGGATTTTCAATCTATATGCCTTTTACAATTACAGAATAATTAATTTTTTATACGAATTGACCTGAATAAATATCTTTATTATACTCCAGCAAAATTCAAAAGTTACATTAAAAAAATAGACTTTATGATAAAAGACAGGGGGTTAAGGTTTAAATTTATCCATGAAACTATAAGGAGATAAATACCATGATAATCAGGAGGATTCTGCTTGTTATTGTATCTACATTAGTATTAATTTCAGGTTGCGCATCAATAGAAAAATAAAAGGACCCCTCAAAAGAAAAGAGTTAATCGGCTTTATGGAGGTTTTAAATGCCGTTGATATTTGCAAGAGTGCCGATCAAAATTATATTGTTGCTGACAGTAATATCCTGTTTAACTATCCCTGCTTTTGCCGGTGATAAACCATGGCTGATGCTGAAGACTTCAAGATTTGGCGTTGTTTCTCAACTTAATGAAAAGGAAACACGGTTATGGGCAGAGGAGTTTGATAAATATATCACTGCCTTACATATATTATATAATACAGATGATAATAATTTGTTACCCTTAACCATCTTGCTTTTTAAAGATAAAAAACAGTTTTCACCATATAATATTTCTACTGAGTCAGGTCAGGCAAAAAAGGTGGTTGGGGTGTTTACAAATTTTGATGACTGGAGTGTGATTGGCCTGCCAGGGTTAAAAGATTATCATATGACTCGAACTACTATTTTTCATGAAGCAGTGCACTGGTATCTGAATTCACAGAATCTTGATGCCCCGCTCTGGGTGGAAGAAGGTATTGCTGAAGTCTTTTCAACCTTTGAAATCAGGAATGGTAAAGGCCGCTGGGGACTACCCAAACAGGACCATGTAGATTATCTCAATTATAAAGGTTTACAGCCGACAAAAGATTTTCTATTTGCCACTCAGGACGAGGCATTGCATAAACTGGATACCTTTTATCCCCAGGCATGGGCCATGGTTCATTACTTTATGTTCGGTAATGGCGGGAAAAACAGAGAAAAGTTTAATTTGTTTTTATCTGAACTGGGCAAAAAAAGCACCAAGGATGCCTTTGAATCAGCCTTTGGAATGACATATGAGAAATTTGACAGGGAGCTGCAACGCTATATAGAATCTGGAAAATACAATATCGGTGAGATAGACCTTACAAATACCAATACTGAAATTAAAATAGCCCCTGCTTCAAATGCTGTTGTCCAGTTTGCACTCGGACGTCTGGCAGTCGCAGGAGGAAAGTCTGACCTGGGTATACAGCATGCCGAGGCAGTTATCTCAAATGCTCCTTCCCGTCCTGAAGGCTATGATTTGTTAGTTATGGCATTAAGAAATACTGAAAACAAAACCAGGCTTGCTGAGGCGCTGGAAAAAGCCATAAATCTTGATTCAAATGATTCTCAGATTTATTGCCTGAAAGCCTCCATGCTGATGGAAGAAAAATGGAGAACAGGCTTTGTAATGGGTGGCCCATTAGATAGAGATGTAGCAAAACAGATTGCTGATATGTTTAAAAAGTCCATATTGATTCGCCCAAATAAAAAATACGCTTTTGAAGGCTTTACCTTTGCTCTTATGAATATGGATAAATATGAAGAAGATGATAAAAAAATATTGGAACTTGGAAGAGGATTGTATCCTCTGGAAGGATCTATCCTGGCAGGTTTTGCTGCACTGGACAGGATAGATGGCGATATTAACTTATTTAATCAAAAGTTAAACGTATCCTGTAGTGATTCTATGAACATGTCTCAGAGTACAAAAACTATCCTGCGCGGTATGCAGCAATATATCTATCAGGAGTGGCTTTTTGAGAAGGTTAATCCATTGATGAAGGAAGGAAAATTTGGAGAAGCAGAGACATTATTAGCCCAGCATAACTCTCTCCCTTTTATATCCACAGAGATGCAAAAGGCTCTGAAGGAGATGGACGCCATACTCTATTCATCAAAAAAGTTGTATAGTGCTGAACTTGAGATGAGGGCCGGTCGCATTGATGAGGCAGCGTCTATTCTTAACAATATTGAGAAGGATGAAAAAGTTTCGAGACAGGGGAAGGCTGCTGCAAGGCGCATGTTGTCAAAAATTAAAGATAGACAAAAGTATCTTGATGAAAAGAAAGGCATGCGATAAGAATCAATATCAATTGTAATACATTGGTGGTTATTTGCCAGTATTTGAGGATATTTTATAAAAAATGAATATTTAGTAATATGAAATTAAAGTACTTCAGTTTGTGTTGGCACTTTTCATTAATAACCCATAAATATATACTTATTAAAGTTAACAAAAAGAGAAAAGAAATGTTTTTCATGACAGAAAATTCAGAAAAGAGGGCAGCATCAACCCAACTATTATTAATAGCGGTTTTTGTTTTATTAATAATTACTCTCATAACATCACCGGCCTGCTCAAAGAATGAAATAAAAGCGAATATAGCAGAAGAAGGGGGTATTTTAGCCGAGGTTAACGGCAAAACCATTTCTACAGGTGAATTGTTAAAACAATATAATCTATATTATCTGATATCAAGATTTTCCAGGACATCCTTAAAGGATTTAACCATAAACTCATATCTTGATTATTATATTTCTGAGCTTCTGCTGCTTCGTGAGGCAGATGCTGTAAAAATTGGTATTACTCAGGATCAAGCTAAAAAAGAGAAAGAAAGATATTTGAAGTTATTCCGTTTTCCCGATGAGGCCTTTTTAAAGTGGCTGGACTCAAAATCATTGACCATGGAGGATGCAGAGCTCTATTTTAAAAATAAACTTATTTTGAAGAGATTTTACGAAAAGAAATTCGGTGCTAAAAAGATTCCGGATGAAGAGGCCAGGGAATATTACAAAGTTAATAATGAATACTACAACAGGCCTGCAAAGATTGCGCTCAGCCATATCCTGATATGTCATGTGGAAAGTCAGGGTTGCAAAAGCGATCTATCAAAGGTTAAAGCAAAGGAATTGGCTGAAAGTATTCGTAAATCCATAACACCTGAAAACTTTGCAGAAAAGGCTAAGCGTTACTCCTTTGACAGTACAGGGCAAATAGGAGGGAGTCTGGGTGTGATCACAAAAGGGTCAGCAATTCCTTCTCTTGATAAAGCCGCTTTTAGTTTAAAAATTGGAGAAATATCCGATCCGGTAGAGTCCGAGCACGGCTATCATATACTATACATAACCAATAAGGCTGAAGAGCTTTCCATACCGTTTGAAGAGACCAGGGAATCAATAGAGTATACCCTTGAAGAAGAGCATATCACGTTAGAACTGTTGAAATATGCGGAACAGATTAAAAAAAATGCAAAAATAATAAAATATTCAGAAACAGACAGAAAAGGCTCTCCTGATCTCAAAGATCAGGCTAATATCAAAAAGAGTACGCCTCCTGTTAAACAGTACTCGACTTTTAAAGCAACAGGTAAAGATATCCTTAGAAACAGCAAGGGCCAGCCGGTTATTATCATGTTTTCACATATAAGGTGTTCGTTTTGTAAATGGATAGAAGAGACCTTTGATGATACAGTAATGGATTACATTAAAAAAGGACTTATCGAAGCCCATCACTATGATATTCAAACAAAAGACGACCTGCTTACACCTGAAACTGAGACCTCTATCCCGGAGCAATATCTTAAACTATTCGATCACGAAAACCCAAATAGCTCTACCCCATGTTTTAATTTTGGAGGCATGTACTTCCGCCTGGGTGTCGGATATTTTGATCAGGATGATCTGTATGCAGAAGAGATGGAGATGAGGCAGATTATTGAAGATCTGATCAGGTATTAGCGGTTAAGCAGGAAAAGCCAATGGATGTAAAGCAGTAAAGCAAAATGGAAAAAATAGATTTCCCCCTTGTTAAGACCGCAAAGGTTTTTCTGCCTCTGAAGAATTATGTTGCAGACAGCAGATACAGGCTTGCTGCAGGCCTTTTTTGTCTGCTCGCGGTAAATCTGCTTCAATTGCTTATCCCTGTTGTCCTGAAGAGGGTTGTCGATGACCTTTCTTACAGGAATGCTATGCCTTCAGTTCTGCTGAAATACAGTATGGCTATACTGATTATCTCCCTTTTAATTGCCATATTTCGCTATGTATGGAGAGTCTGTATCCTTGGATTTTCCAGAAAGGTGGAAGAGCTTTTAAGAAACAGGCTTTTCAGCCACCTCCAGAAATTGAGCATGTCATTCTTTAACAGGACAAAAACCGGCGATATAATGGCCCGGTCAATCAACGATATCAATGCCATCAGGATGGCCGCAGGCATGGGGCTTGTTTCACTGGTGGACGGGCTCACGATAGGTATTGCTGCTATCGGTTTCATGGTATACATAAGCCCTGAGCTGACTGCCCTTTCACTTATTCCTGCCCCTTTTATAATAGTTGTAGCCAGGGTCTACACCAAAAGGATGTCAAAAGGTTATGATACGGTACAGAAAACCTTTTCAGACCTTACTGAATGTGTAAGGGAGGCATTTGCAGGTATCAGGGTGGTAAAATCCTTTGTCCGCGAAGACTGGACATTTGAAAAGGTGAAAAAAGAGGGTGCAAACTATGCAAATGAAAATATTAAACTTGCCCGTACACTCGCATTCTTCTTTCCGGTTATGACCATCTTTACAAACATCGGGCTTGCCATAGTATTATTTTTTGGAGGAAGGCTTGCCATACTGGGTGATATTTCAACCGGTGATTTTGTGGCCTTTATAGGTTACCTCAATCTCTTAACATGGCCAATGATGGCTATGGGTTGGGTTACAAATCTGTTTCAGCGCGGGGCGGCCTCCATGCGCCGTATAAATTTAATACTGGATGAGGTTCCTGAAATAACCGAAAAATCTTTTCAAGGAGATCAAAGGATAGCAAAGGGCACGATTACATTCAGCAATGTGAGTTTTATTTATCCTGAAAAAACAACCCCGGCCCTTCATCATATAAATCTTGTAATCAATAGCGGTGAGACTGTCTCCATTGCCGGTATGGTGGGGTCTGGCAAATCTACACTTCTGCATCTGATCCCAAGGCTTATTGATCCTAGCAAAGGCAGCATCTCTATTGACGGCAATGATACATGCAGCATCCCCTTAAGTCGCCTTCGTGAGAATATAGGCTTTATCACACAGGAGCCTGTCCTCTTTTCAGATACCATAAAAAATAATATTGTTTTCGGCAGGGTGGACATATCTGAAGAAAAGATTAATGCCGCATTACGCTGCGCCAGGATTTTTGATGATATCATGGGGCTTGAATCAGGCATGGATACCATTCTGGGAGAAAAGGGTGTTACCCTTTCGGGCGGCCAGAAGCAGCGGCTCACCATTGCAAGGGCAATGGTGCTTGATCCCCCTATACTTATAATTGATGATGCCCTCTCTATGATAGACACAAGAACCGAGGAGGAGATATTAAATGAGATTATAAATATGAGGAGAGGAAAAACCACTGTTATTGTCTCGCACAGGCTTTCAACTATTAGCAGATCGGATGTGGTGGTGGTGATGAAGGATGGGGCTGTCATTGAAACCGGTCATTATAAGAGATTGCTTGCTGATGACAGTGAATTCAGCAGGCTTTATAAAAAGCAGATAATGTCACAGGATATTGAATAGGGTAAACATAATATGCATGCTGACTTTGGATATATAGAGGAGGGAAAGCTTGGAAAGCCATACAATATAAGGCTTTTGAAAAGGCTGTCTGAATATGCTCTCCCCTATTGGAGGATTATTGCCCTTGCGCTTACAGTGGCTGTTGCCATTACCCTTTTAGACCTTGTCCTGCCATTCCTCACAAAGGTGGCAATTGACAGATACATCCTCTCTTCATACGAAGAGGTTATCCCTGATAAGGCCGATAAAGCTGAAATTATTAAAAAATACAAAAAGATAATGATCTTCAGCAATGACAATAAAACTGCATATATTCACAGGGGTGACCTGAAGGATATTGATCCGGCAGACCTTCATGAATACAGAAGAGATGGCGTCATCTCCGGGACATCATGGTATATCTTTGATACTGAGAAATATACAATGGTTGAAAAGGAGGCAGGAGAAAGGTACGAACATATTATCCTGTCAGACGGAAGAATCGCCCTGACAAAGGGGGTTATCGACGGGCTCCCCGCGCATCTTATATTAAGTGCAAGGTCAAGTGATTTTAATGGCCTTATAAAGATCGGTATTTTTCTCATCTTTGTGCTTTTAATAACCTTTGGGCTTAATTACCTGGATTACTATCTCCTTGAGTATATTGGGCAGAATATAATGCAGGACGTAAGGGTTGCCCTGTTTGAACGGATACAAAGCCGTGCCCTCTCCTTTTTTAACAGGCATCCTGTTGGCCGGCTTGTGACAAGGGTAACAAATGATATAGAAAACCTTAATGAAATGTTCAAGTCTGTGCTTGTAACCCTTTTTACAGATATCTTTATTCTGGTTGGCATAATAGCCATGCTTCTTTATCTGAACTGGCGGCTTGCACTCATAAGTTTTATTATTCTTCCTGTGATATTTATCTTTACCATTGTAGTAAGCAGAATGATGAGGGATGCATTCAGGATACTTCGTGAAAAGGTGTCAAAACTGAACGCATTTCAACAGGAGCAGATTGCAGGAATGAGGATCATCCAGCTTCTTGCAAGAGAAAAATATCAGATGAGGGTCTTTCACGGGCTTAATCATGAAAATTATCTGGCAGGCATGTACCAATTAAAGCTCTTTGCCATATTTGTCCCTGTAATGGAATTCATCTCTGCTGTGGGGGTTGCCCTTATTATATGGTATGGTGGAGGCAGGGTGATATCTGATCAGATGAGCCTCGGCTCTCTTGTCGCATTTGTAAGTTATATACAGATGTTTTTCAGGCCGATAAGGGACATATCTGAAAAATACAATATTATGCAGCTTGCAATGGCATCAACAGAGAGGATATTTGAGTTCATGGATAATGGCGAGATGATCCCTGACCCTGAATTTCCGGTTATTATCCCTGAAAAGAGGGGGGAAATAGAGTTTCGAAATGTCACCTTTTCCTATGATGCGGGAAGGCCAGTGCTCAATGATGTAAGCTTTAAGATTAACCCCGGCGAAATGGTAGCGGTTGTTGGAGCAACTGGGGCTGGTAAGAGCACAATTGTGAACCTTATTGAAAGGTTCTATGACCCGGATAAAGGGTTAATACTCCTTGATGGAGTTGATATCAGGACTATAAAAAAGGCCGATATCAGATCAAGGATATCCCTTGTAATGCAGGATGTCTTTTTGTTTTCAGGCGATCTTAAGGAGAATATCTCATTAGGCAATGAATCTGTTACCCAGGCTGATATTGAAGAGGCGGCTATAGAGGCAAATGCAAAATGGTTTATAGATAAACTACCCGAAAGGTTCAGTCAGGAGATAAGTGAAGGTGGGACAACATTATCCGGAGGTGAGCGGCAGTTGCTTTCATTTTCAAGGGCCCTTGCGCATGATACGGATATCCTGATACTTGACGAGGCAACATCAAGCGTTGACCCGGAAACAGAGAGACAGATACAGGATGCAATCAACCGGATGACAGCAAGCCGGACAACCCTTGTTATTGCACACAGGCTCTCTACCATAAAAAAGGCTGACAGGATTATTGTTATGGGTCATGGAAGGATCATTGAACAGGGAACTCATTACGAGTTGATGGAAGCAAAGGGTAAATATTACAGGCTGAATCTTTTCAGGGAATCTTATAATGAGGAAAAATAGGAACCGCAAATGAACGCGAATGGACGCGAACAAAAATATTAATTAACCTTTATTTGCATTGATCAGCGGTTGCAAATTATTATTCACCTGGATTACAGGAGAAGGAAAATGGAAAAAATAACTATACCGCAAACACTTGCATCTGTTGCAGGCAGGTGCTGGAATATATACAGTTTTCCAGTGATTGTGCTTTGTTGCATCCTATTTATGAGCGGATGTGTGAGCATGACAAAAAAGGATTTGAGGCTTGTTTCAAAGCCAAATATGCAGTTCGATGGATCTGCAATATTTAATTATCAGGATAAGCTGCTTACGCAGTTTGAATCGAGTTCAGCCTCCTTCATGGGAGGACAGTCAGGGGACTGTGGCTCCTGCGTTGCAGGGGGAACATTATAATGAGACGCATTAATGTTTATATAATCATGATACTGTTTATTTCAGTAATGGGTGATATGGCGTGGAATGCCGGAGAAGTTGCCCCTTCATTCACCCTGTTGCAGCATGGAACAGAAAAACAGGTCAGCCTGAATGATTTCTATGGACAGATTGTACTCCTTGATTTCTTCAGTGCCGGTTGCAATCGTTGTTTAACTGCTTCATGGGAGATTGAGACCGGAATTCAGGAATACTATAAGGCCCGTTCAGGAAATCCGCATGGTATAAAGGTTCAGGTTATTTCGATTAATTCGGATGTTGCCAGACCGGATGACATGAGCGCATTTATAGAAGATACCGGTATAAGCATGGTTCTGGAAGATACCAGCGGCAGACTGCTGGATCTCTATGGCGGCTACACCCTGCCATATCTTGTTATAATTGATGCTGTAGGTGCAGCGTCAGGCGCATTTCCTCCAACCGTGGTTTATAAACAGGCCGGTTTTGACGGGTTTGAAAAATTGTACAAAATCATAGACTCTATAACCGGTCTCAGTGAATCAAAAGCGCATGATATGGATACAATACCTGTTTCAGAAGCGGATCAGGAGATCACACATGATGGTATAATTGATTTATCATCACTGAGCGCATCCGATGTATCTGTGTCAGAGACACTGATCGGGTATTATTATAAGGGCCGGAAAATAGATATTGATCTTGCCTTTTCATGGCGCCGTATTGAGACGGATTACCTTTCCGAATACCTGGGTAACAGGAGGGAGAAAAACCTGACCGCTGACAGGATGGGGCTCCAATGTAATACCAGTTTCAGCCTTGATAAAAACCTTGCAATAACTGCCGGTGTCGGTTTCTATGATGGTTTTCAGACCTTTCGCGCCTTATGGCTTAATGAGTATTACAGGCACATTTTTGATGTGCTGGGCCAACTCATTGGTAACCTTGACGGGTATAAGATTGCCAGACCAAAGGGGTATAATGTTGCATCAGCTCTGCGCTGGGAATATATCCCGGATATTGCGATTGTAGATGCGGGGATATCCTTTCAGCATGATATCGTTTCTCCGGGCTATGAGATGGGGGTGCCTCTTGTCAGGTTGAGAGACAGGTATAATACAAAGAGCGGTCATATTGCCTTTGAAAATGTCCTTACACGACGTTTGCGTACCATTGCTGAATTCCGGATAGATGACACTACGAATCGTGAATTAAGGTATTCACTCCAGGGAGGCCTAAACTATGCGATGGCTGAAAACTGGGTTATGCGGTTAAATGGGGGATGGTCAAAGGAGATGCCTGGCTTCAGAGCGAAATCGGTCAGTGCGGTCATGGAAAGAGACTGGCATGGTGTATGGTTTACCAGCATTTTCGGGCGATACTATGAGGATACGAGTGAAATTGAGAATGCCATTATAAGCGTTGCGGCTGCCCCGCCACTTGAGTCATATCAGGCAGGCATAGGGCTGCGAATGCAGGGGCACAGCTTCTCTTACAAATTTGTTGCAGGGCCGTGTTTCACCAATTATAAGAGAAAAGCTGACAGGGATATTGCTTTTGACCAGTTGTACAAAGAGAGGGACTGGCTTTCAGTGCAGTTCACATATCTCCACAGGTTTTAAACGCGAATAAACGCGAAAGGACGCGAATAAAAATATAAGTTAGCGTCTATTTGCGTTTTTTGTCGGTTTATTGCTCACTCTTCTGATGCCCTATTACCTCGCGGGATAGTGCAGATTATAATAAACGCAAGGAGCGTCATGATTGCACCTAACAGGAATATATGGCTTAACCAAGTGTCAGAAAGAAAAATATGGCCCCCATTGCTGCATCCATTAGTCTCTGGGGTACCGCATTCTGAACAACAATGGTGTTGATCGTGGGAAGAATACCATATCCAAGACCGCCCAGAAGAGATACCACAAGGCTCATGAACACGGGCGTTCCGGCATTGAAAAAGACAAGAATGAAAATGCTCATGGTGAGAAACCCGTAACCAAAAACATACATCCATTTAAAACAGCCAGTCCTTGCAATCAAATACCCGGCAGGCACCCCCATAAAGGCGGTCAACACGCCATAAGGGGTACTGATCATACCGCTGTGTAATGTCGAGATGTCCTGTATCTCCTGCAAAAACATCGGAAAGTACATCATCATCCCCATTGTACTAAAGGATGAAAGAAATGTGGCAATAGCCAGAGTGCTGAATGTACGGTTGCGGAGAAGAACAGGATTAAGAACAGGTTCATCTGCACGGGATTCAACAAAAAGAAACATTATCCAGCTTAATATGGAAAAACCCAGAAGCCCGATTATCTGGACCGAAAGCCAGGGGTATCTTGTACCGGCAAAGGAAAATCCGATAATTGTTGCAGAGGATGCAAGGGCCACCAGTATGCATCCATAAATATCTATCCTGTGGCCCTGGAAAACTGTTGATAATCCTGCTGAATCTCTTTCAGGGGCACCTTATTCTCCTTGATATGGCTGGTTATTGTTTTTATAAAATTACCTGCATATCAGAGTTCTTTCGGGAATAAAAGCTCAATATTTTTGATTTTAATTATTTTATTGCAGTTCAAACTTGACAAGTTTTAACCATGTTATTACAGCTATACTATTAATTAATATAAACAATCAGGATTGATAACAAAACCTCTAATATAGTTGCCGGAAATCAAATGATAATAAAGAATCGATATATAACCTTGAATAAAATCCTCCTGCTTTTACTGCTTTTGGTTACCTCTTTTTTGCTGATAGATTACCTGAAGCTGTCTGATGCAGAGACAATAGAGAGCGCTACTGCCCAGCAGATGCTATCGCCAACAAAAGAACAGGAAAAAACAGTCAGGAATCTTGTAAAAAAACTGAAAAGGTCACATTATCTTGATGAAACGCTTGATAATGCATTCAGTGAAAAGGTGTTTAACAACTACATAGAGCTACTTGATTCTTCAAAAACACATTTCCTGAAAACAGATATTGATGAGTTTTCAAAATTTCGTTTTATCCTTGATGACGACCTGAAAGGTGGAAACCTGGAGTCCGCTTTTTATATCTACAGAAGGTACCACATGAGAAGGGAGCAAAGGATTAAATACACAATAGGGGTTCTTGAAAATGAGATAGCTGCCATTGATTTTAACACAGATGAATATATTGAGATTGACCGTAAGAAACTCCCATGGTGTGATGACCTTAATGCGGCTCAGAGGCTTTGGCTTAATCTGTTAAAAAATGAGATACTGAATCTCAAGCTTGATAAAACTCCTTCAGAAGAGATACAGACCACCCTTTTAAAACGCTATAAAAATCAGTTAAGGTTACTTGAACAGACCAACAGTGATGATGTCTTTAAATACTTTATTGTGGCCTTTACACACAGTTATGAACCGCATACCGAGTATTTTCCTCCAGTTGAGTCGACCAATTTTGATATCCATATGCGCCTCTCACTTGAGGGTATAGGTGCCATGCTTAAGAGTGAGGATATGTAT
Organism: Desulfatiglans sp.; assembly: GCA_012513605.1. Taxonomy (NCBI): domain Bacteria; kingdom Pseudomonadati; phylum Thermodesulfobacteriota; class Desulfobacteria; order Desulfatiglandales; family Desulfatiglandaceae; genus Desulfatiglans; species Desulfatiglans sp. The sequence goes on from JAAZBV010000026.1 coordinate 14,064, forward strand.
GTGAAGGTGGAGGAACTTGTGGTTGGGGGGCCTGCTGATCGCGGGGGAGAATTAAAAACAGCAGACCTCATTATTGCTGTCGGGCAGGGTGAAAAAGGTGAAATTATTGATGTAGAAGGGTGGAGGCTGGATGACGTTGTTAAACTAATCAGGGGGCCAAAGGGAACGGTCGTTCGGCTTAAGGTTATACCTGCCGATAAAACGGATATAAGTAAGACAAAGATAATTTCCATAACACGAGATACTGTAAAGCTTGAGGAGCAGTCAGCAAAAAAAAGCATATTGGAAATCAAGAGGAAAGAGAGGGATTACAGGATCGGTATTATTAAACTACCGGCATTTTACAGCGATTTTGAAGCTGCCATGTCAGGAGATGCCAACTATAAAAGCAGCACACGTGATGTGGAAAGGCTTATACATGAACTGCTTGATGAAAATATCCAGGGACTGATCCTTGATCTTAGAAACAATGGTGGAGGTTCTCTTCACGAGGCAAAAGATATGACCGGCCTTTTTTTAACTGAAGGTCCTGTAGTTCAGATTCGTGATGCAGATAATGATGTAATGCTTTACAGCGATACTGATCCAAGACTTGTATACAGCGGTTTGATGGCAGTACTGGTAAATAGAATGAGTGCATCCGCTTCAGAGATACTGGCCGGCGCCATCCAGGATTATGGACGCGGAATTATTGTTGGAAGCCAGACCTTTGGCAAGGGAACTGTTCAGAGTATGGAGCCGCTTGAACCGGGAAGATTAAAATATACACAGGCCAAATATTACAGGATAAACGGCGAGAGCACGCAAAATCGCGGTGTTATACCTGATATATTATTCCCTGAAGTCATCAATGCTGATGAAATTGGCGAAAGCTCTCTGCCACAGACAATGGCCTGGGATCAGATCAAGGCTGCTGACTACAACAGGGTCTCGGTTCTGACCCCTGTCATCAATTTTCTTAAAGAGGGGCACTTGCTCCGCATAAAGGATAACCCGGAATTTACATACCTTAATGAACGCATCTCATTTCTTGAAGAAAATCGAAAAAGAACAAGGATTTCTTTGAATGAATCAGTGAGGCTAAAGGAAGAAGAAGTTATGAAACAGCGCCTGCTTGATATAGAAAACAGGCGAAGGCAGGCATCAGGTCAGGAGCCATATAAGGAATATTCGGAAATAGAAAAGGCTGAAAAGGATAAGGCGGAAAGAGAGAAAAAGAACGGACTTGAACCCGATAACCTGCTTAAAGAAACCGGAGAAATCCTTACAGACTGGCTGATTAAGTCAACAAAAAATGGGGCAAAAAATGATAGCATACTACGAAATTAAAGAGAACCGGGTTACACAGTCGACTCATGATAACGCCCCTGTGATGATTGCCTCAACGATTCAGGAGATAGAAAAAGAGGAGATCAAAAACAAGTTTGACCTTGATGAATATGATATGAATTCTATTTTTGACCCTGATGAGGTGCCCAGGATTGATTTTTCTGATGAGCGTCTACTTTTAATATGGAAGTCACCCATTAAGGCAACAGTCTCAGAGTCAATTGAATTTGAGATAAAGGTTACAGGGTTGATACTTTTCAGGGATCAGTTGATGTTTGTCGGGGAGACAAGTGAAATATCTTTTATGGAAAGAGAGTTTCGTAAAACCAGGGATGTCAGTGATGTGTTATTGGCATTCCTGCTCAGCAAGGTCAGGCAGTTTGTTGGGCACCTGAAAGCAATAAGGATGATAGGATCAGAGCTTGAGAAAAAGATAACAGTATCCATGGAAAATAAACATCTTCTTCAGATGTTCAGTCTGAGTGAAAGCCTTGTCTATTATGTGGATGCACTTGAAGGCAATGGAGCTGTCTTAAGAAAGCTGGATAGAATGGCAAGCCAGATAGGATTTCAGGAGCGGCATCTTGAAATGCTTGAGGATATTATCCTCGAAAACTCACAGGCTGCAAGGCAGGCCAATATACATTCATCCGTTTTAAGTGGATTAATGGACGCAAGAGGGTCAATAGTAAATAACAATATGAATGTTCTGTTAAAAAATCTAACCCTGATAAATATAGTATTTCTCCCTCTTAACCTGATTGCCAGCATAGGCGGGATGTCGGAGTGGAGTATGATGACCAAAGGACTCGACCTGAGGCTTTCATATGCCCTGTTTTGCCTTGCCATCCTGGCGCTGGGCTGGTGCACATGGATTTTTACCAAGAAGATAGTGGATAGACCTCGTAATAAATAATATGCGGATTTATTTTATTAATTAAACTGACTCCAAGGGAGACTACTATGTTAATAAAGATAGTTTTAGGGGTTATATTTGTGCCGATAGCCCTTTTAAATTTATTAGGTCCCCTCTTCGTAAAAAAGGTACAAAAACTGCCGGCGAGGATCAGGTTTGCCGGGCATGATGAAAATGAATTCCTTATAAGTAGAGATGAGGAATTTAATCGACTGGACTCTGAGATTAAGACAATAGGTTTCGAATATATTGGCTCTTCATATATGAAAGATACCAATGCAGAGACAAACTTTTCCCTGTACACTAATGAAACAGATTTAACCTGTGCCCTGGTGGTTTCAATCATTAGCAGTGTAAAAACAATTACCTATGTAGAGTTTTCACAGTTGTATGAAGATGGCTCTATGCTGAATATCTTCAATTCATCCCAGGTATTGCCTTTCCCTGATATGGATTTAAAAATAGCATTGCGTTACCCTGATATAAAATCACCAAAGGAACTTTATAATGTTTTTGTGAGGATCAAGAATAACTTAAAGAATACAGCCCGACCAATGGCATATGACAAATCAAAGGGCTTTAAGCATATTGAAGATTTTATGGCAAGGGAGTCAGATGATCTGGTTAAAAGAGGGTATTGTTATAATGAGATTGATAGTGATGGTAAACGATCTTTAACATTGAAGGGGGCATATCTTCTTACATGGCGGAGCATTTTCCCCGGCAGCAGGATAAGAGAGCTGATTGACAGGTCTTATGCTTCCAGGATACTCAAAAATCTATTAAGAGGCGAATAGAATGAAACAAACAGAACTTAATGTCACAGATGCTGAGAGAGTTACTGTATGGGTATTGACTGACAATTATTTTGATGCAACCAGGCCTGATACTGAATATGCCGTAAGATACCGGTCATCCCCGGGGAAATGTATCCATGCAGAGCATGGTCTTGCCTTTTTTATTGAAACCGAATCAGGCGGCAGAAGAGGCGCCTGTATGTTTGATTTTGGAATGGATCCAGATGGTTTAGATAATAATATGAGGCTGCTGGGTATTGATATAGGAAAGGCAGATGCATTTGGATTGAGTCATGGGCACTATGATCACTTTATGGGTGCTGCCGAAACTCTGAAAAAGAACAGGGCTCTGATAAAAGATGGCACTCCCTTCTATGTCGGTAAGGAGGCATTCCTGAACAGGTATTCCCTTCGGCAAGGGGCCCAAATAGCCACTGATATCGGCATGCTTGATCAAACAGAAATCGAGGCCTCGGGGATTTCTATAAGGGAGGTAGTAAACCCGATTGAGATTATTCCCGGCGGATATATCTCAGGTGATATTGAGCGTATCACCCCCTATGAAACCCCATCGCCAAGCCTGCTTGTAAAGCGTGGTGACTCGCTTGTGCCTGATGACTTTAGAGGGGAGCAGGCCCTGTTAATTAATATAAAGGGCAGGGGGCTTGTTATCATTTCAGGCTGCGCTCATGCCGGCATTGTAAACACCGTAAAGCATGTTCAAAAGATTACCGGTATAAAAAAGGTACATGCCATCCTGGGTGGGTTTCACCTGGTAAATGCAAAAGAGGATAAAATCAGGGATACAATTGCGGATATAAAAATGATAAACCCGGATATTATTGCCCCTCTTCATTGTACAGGTTTTGAAGCTGTTGCTGCATTTATGAATGCAATGCCGGATGCCTTTATATTGAATACAGCGGGTACACAGTATAAATTTGGCTCATAAAAATGTTGATTGACTTCCTCCCCATATTTGCTACTCTAGCTACGTTCAGACTCACTATGAGAAACTAAAACAGGTGCAATAATATGGATACAACAAAGTTAATTGACGATATATCAAAAGAGATCAGCAATGCATTAAAATCCATGTCTCAGGTAAAGGATGTATCAGATAAAGAGGCATACAGCCGGATCGTTAAGAATCTATGCGAGTCGCTGGATGTATTTATGGATTTTAACAGGGATATTATGCCCTATGACTTTGATGATTTTGATGATATAGACAATGAAGACCTGCCTTTTTAAGCAGGGTTCCTTTATTTTAATGTCTGTCTTCTTTATTTACTGCTGACGTATGTGTTAAATAAACACTGGCAGTGTTTTCATGTGTAACTGTTAATGCCTGTTATTCCTTAAGCAGTTTCTGGAAATATTCAATAACCTTTGGCGATGTCCAGTTAATAGCCCCTTCAATCTTATTGTCAATTGTGCCATCCTTTTTTACTATAAAGCTCTCGGGGACACCTCTTGTCCGGTATAAAGCTGAAACACGGCCATCCGGGTCAAGGAGCACAGGAAAACGGATGTTCTTTTTTTTAATGAATGATTCAACTACTCTTTTCCCCTCTTTATCCACACTCACTGCCAGGAGTTCAAGCCCTTCATCCTTAAACATTGTGTAGAGTTTTTCCAGTGATGGTATCTCGGCTACACATGGCGGGCACCATGTTGCCCAGATATTCACAATCACCACCTTGCCTTTATATGCGTTCAGGCTGATCATCCTGCCGTCAAGATCAGGGAGTGAAAAGTCCGGGGCAACAGGCCCATTTGGGGTATGGGGTATATCAATCTCAACTGTGGAAGGAGACTTATGTTGGAGCGCCACAAAGACTGCTAATGCTATTATTGCTATTGGAATAAAGAGGATTATCCTTAATTTTGCCTTTTTTGTGGGCTGTGTTTCTATATCTTTTTCTTCCATGCTGTTGATCCTTTAATCATATACTATTATCTTGAAATATGGCTGATCACAATTACAGATAACTTAATATAAATTTGGTTTAAAGACAAATTTATTGTTATCTAAAATATTACAAAAGCATGTTTATATCCATGAAAAATAAAAACTTACTACACCGTCTTGCCAGTCCCTCATCATGTGCGGGATAAATTCCAATGGGCATCTATCTTCTTCAGGTTTTAAGATAGATTTCCGCCTTCGCACATTGTCGTCAAGCTAAGGCGAAAAGCAAAAACCTAAAGCAATATCTCACACAGAGGCGCAAAGAACACTAAGAAAATTAAATGATTTTTACATAATATTTTTTTGTTTTTTAATTTTGTGAGCTTTGTGACTTTGTGTGAGAAATGATTATAGGAAAAGGCAGATATTTAAAAATTGAATGTTCAGGATTTAAAAAATGTAGAGACAAGGCATGCCTTGTCTCTACGTTAGATTCCCATAAAACAGGCCTGTTTGGCATTGTAACAAGGCATAAGGAAAAAAATAAAAAAAAACTACTTTTTTACCTCAACGCATTCAAAATTTGCCGCATCATTGACGTCGCCTGTCCCCTTATACCTTGCCTGCCTGGGATAGGGGCATACAGGGCGCGTGCGGTAGACCTCCGGTTTGGCGCCCATGCCCATCATGCCCCCGCCTTTTGTGTGGGGATATATTATTTTATCAGGGGCCTTGCCATTTTCAACCCAGTCAACAAGGGCTTCAAAGGTCTTAAAACCTTCAGGGTTTGCAAATGCCGGGCAACCGCCTGATCCGGGGACTGTAAAGAGGCGCGCAAAATCCAGAGTATTTTCATAACCGCCAAGTGCTTTAACCACATCACCATAATAGGTTACCAGCTGGCGTGGAGGAAGCGCCATGCTGTTCCATGATGAGATCATTATTATCTTTCCTCCCGCATCCTTGAAGGGCTTAAGATTGGGGTCATTGGCATCAAGAGCAGAAGAAGCCTTTTTGATGCCAAGGCGTGTATCTTTGTCCACATCAAATGTGCGGAAATCCCAGTTTGGGTCTTCAAAGACAATACCCTTAAAATAATTGAGATTTACCATGAAAGGTTCCTTTTCTATCATCATTGTCCAGGTGAGTTCACTCCCCCTTTCAAAACCTGAGTATATCTGTGTGCCGTCATTAAACTTTGCTCCATCGTATATCTTGCGGACAGTATCCACCTGTGCTGCTGTGAGGCATGTAAGAAGGTCTTTGCCATCACACTGTATGGCGCCTGGATCAAAATCGCAGGTTGCAGGGTCTTCAATTAACCCGTCAACAAGGCCGTCATTTTTATCACATGCTTTTAATGCGGCATCATTAATAACCTTGAGCTTATCTGTGGGTATGTAACCCGGGCCGTTAACCCCATCCTTAAGCGCAAGCCAGCTTATATAAAGGGAACCGGGCTGGAGGTGTGTTATAAAAAAGGCCGGGTCTTCCGCTATTATGCCGTCAAAATCATCAGGATAACGCTGTGCCTCGTTTAATCCCTGGTTACCCCCATTGTGGCAACTGTTCCAGTATGAGTATTCAATGGGTTTACCATAATATGCATTTGCAAGGGCTTTTGTAGCAACCGTCATTTCATGGACAGCCCTGTGTCCCCAGTCTGCCCATTTTTCGGGATGGCCTATTGCCCATTCAAACCCTTCATCAACATGGCCTGTATCTGTTCCTGCAGAGACATACCCCTTTTCCATATTTCGGGCGATGCCGCCACTTGCTATTGACCCGATAAAACCGGGGTTGCCGACAGCGAGGAATCTGCCGTTCCAGTTTGCCGGGTCAGGGAGCCATATTTCTATGCCTATATCCGAATCGGATGAGGGCCTTGATATGGCCTGGATCCGGCAGAATGGGGCATTGATCTTCTGTGGCGGCATATTCATAAACCCTGTCATGCCGGGCAGTTCATAACCGGGGCTACCCTTTTCAACAGAGGTAATGGTTACATTAGGGATCTTAATTGATTTGAGCCTTTCGCAGGATTGTTCAGCAGTGACAGAAAGAGTTAAAAGAAGGGTTAAAATCGATACAAGGTATAATAATATAGAACGTTTCATAAAGATCTCTCCTATTGATGAGTAAATAAAGGGTTCAAGGATTCAAGGGTTCCAGGGGGCAAGTGGGGGCATTTAACCCGTCTTCATTGTTATTATGACAGAACAAGAATGCTACCTTAAAAAAGTAGGGTGGGGTTTTACACCCCACCTGATCATGATATTCAGATTTCGATGATTTAGCCAGAATGAAAAAAAGTTTTTCACTCGACCCCTCTTGTCCCGCTATAGCCTTGGCGACGGCGGATGAACCCCTGACCCCTCGAACCCTCTCTTTTTTTACGCCAGCAGCTCCTGAGCCCTCATAAGGCGGGCCTGCACATTAACGCCATTGGGGCATTTAATTGCACAAACCGAGCAGTCACTGCATTTGACACTTTTTATTTTTTTAGGCAGTTCCATAAAACTCATACGAGCCTGGTGATAATTACCGCAATAATCATTATAAGCCAGGAAACGCAATATATCTGTAACAGGCATGCCTTTTGGGCATTTCCCGCTGCACTGGTAACACATACGGCAATATGATGGCCTTATCTGCTCATTCATTACATAAAGCATCTTTTCATCTGCCGGTGTATATGGCTCTGCCATGGCGCGGAAATTCATCTCAAGTTCCTGAATGGTCTTCATGTGAGGTACTGTTGTCCCTATGGCAGGGTTGTTTAAAACCCACTTGATGCCGGCCAGTGGCCCGTCACCTTTTTTAGGTACAGGATTACTCAGATTTTGCAGGTTTAAGCCTGTCAATGCTACAACAACCTTCATGGCAATGATGCCAACGCCTGCATCACTCAGTTTTTTTATGGCCTGATCCCTGTAAAAACCGCCTATGGCGTAACTGTAGGTTGTCTGTATAACATCAAACTTATTTTCTATATGAAAATCTACCATCCTGTTCGGGTCATGACAACTGAACCCCAAAAAACGAGCCTTTCCTGATTTTTTAATCTCATGTACCGCCTCGAGCGCCTCATCAGGGATAGCTGTTGGTGTGTCCTTGGCATGCAGGTGATATATATCAACATAGTCAGTGCCAAGGGACTTAAGGCTTGTGTCAATGTCCTTGAGGATGTCAGCCTTTCTTCTAGACCCTGATTTTGTAGCAATAACGAGTTTACTGCGATCCCTCTTTTTAATAATATCGCCGAAGATCTTTTCGCTGTCGCCATACACGCGTGAGGTATCATAATAGTTAATCCCCATGTCCAATGCCCTGTTAACTACATCAGGTATCGGAACAAACCCTATACCATAGCCTACCCCGGAGACCTTGAGCCCTGTTTTACCCAGTGTGCGGTAGACAACCTTTGGTTCTTCCTGGCCAAATGAGGGTTTGATGCCTGTTGATGAAACAAGCCCTGCAGCAGAAAGCGCCAACCCTGTTTTTATAAATTTTCTTCTTGTCTGATTTGTACCCATAAGTCCCCCTTTATTAAAAATGTGGTTTTTACTTAATAGCCTCTTTTATAACCTTAAAATCTCTTTTAGCCTGAGACATTATCTCAAGTGCATAATCAAGATTGTGAACACCATTTGAGCCATCTTTTATAATAATAGAAAGATTGTTTCTGGCATCCGCTAGTTTTGCCTTTAAGCCTGCATTGAGGATATCAGGATTAGCTTTAAGTTTATTATCTATCATTTTGAGATCTTCCTGAAGAGGATCAAATGCCTCTCTGTACCATGCCTCCATGTCATGCAACTGGGCGGTTCGCATCTTCCTGTCTTTTATCTCATGGCAGTCAGAGCACGAGTCCAGCCGGTCTTCTGCGAGGTTTGGGTCATCAGGACGAAACATCTTCATGAGGTGGTTTTTTTCTGTCATATGGCATGCGATACAGGCTGCTGCGGTGTGAAGGCTCCTGGTCTCTTCTATGCCCTTTGCGCCAAATCCCTTTAATACTTCACCCTGGAAATGACACGACTTGCAGAGTTCCATTGGGTCCATTACCAGTTGGGCCCTGTTGCTGCTGTTATGAGGGTTATGACATGCAGCACATGTTACAGGGCCTTCCCATTTTTTACCATTTATTTCAATAGTACGCTCCGGTGTTTTGGCATGCCCTGAAACAAGCCACATGTTGTATGTCAGGGAAGGGTGGATATCTTTTACAGATGGGACAAGTTTATCAGGTGCAACCGGCATAAGCTTTAATCCCTTGATATCAGCAAGCTTCATCCCCGGTTTATATTCTTCTGTCCATGAGGTGTTCTCTGATCTGTTGCCATTATGGCAACGACCACAAATATCAGCAGATCTATCTGATACTATTTTTGTTTTATCTCCTTTGCCAGCATGCTCTTCACCTGCGCCATGACAAGCCTCGCATCCGACATTGCCCTCCATTTTCTCCTGATCGGTGTTTGATCTTGTTGCATGGCATGCGTTGCATGTCTGAGTATCCTTTTGTTCAGTCTTAAATTCGGCTGCATGTTTTGATGTCTTCCATGAATTATACTGCTCTTCATGACAGGGCTGGCATGCAGTAGAGCCTGCATAACCTGATGGATTATTTTCCGCACTGATTACATGAAGAGCAACCAAAAATATGGATAAAAAGATAATTTTAATAGTTGTTTTATTCATAGTCTGATCCATTTTAAATTTGTAGAGGAACGGCACACCGTGCCCGCTTTTCATACGGTGCACTGTATCCGAATTTGCATATAGCACATTGTAACTGCACGGGCACGATGCATCGTGCCCCTACCGGTGTCCATCGAAATAACCTGTAAATATTTACTCGTTATCCCTGCACTATGGTCTCGGTAAATAACCAATCCTGTCGCCTGCATAGGTGCCTATCCATATCTCGTTATCCACAGGTATTGCAACACTAACTTTCTGCATTGCGGTTCTCTGATCAATGCCTGTTATTCGTTTAGCCTCCATTGTCTCAGGGTTTATTTTGATTACTGACCATCCTGTTTCACATCGTGCATCTTTACATTCATCAGGCGCCACATAATTATCGCCTGAGGTATAAAGCATCCCGTCATCACCCCAGTGGACGTTATCAGGTTTGATACCTGTCTGCGCCTTTTTAAATGTTAAAGGGGTTTCCGTGCGGTTAAACCGGACTATCTCACGTGTGCCTGTGGCCGCCACATATACCCATTTGTTATCAGGGGATATGGCGATCCCGTTTGGCCCGGAAAGCTCAGTACCCTTAATCTCCTTTACCTCACCACCGGGATGCCATTCATATACGCCGCCTGTAATCCTGCCGCTAAACATTTCTTTAAATGGATCAGGCATAGCGGGGTCGTAAAACTTCGTTGCGACAAATCCCCCATCGTTAAGGATAGCAACACTGTTTGCATATATATCTTTCGGGAGTGGCACACAACCTGTCCAGGTTATAACTGGTTTTTCTCCCTGGATATTTATCTCAAATGTCTCGATAGCCTCCCTTGCTGCGTGACCTGTAATATATAAACTGAAACTGTTTGCTGATTTTTGTCTGAGCGCGAGCCCGTGGGATGAAAATTTATCGATATCTACAGGGCCGGGGCAGGCACTGAACATCTGTTTATCATGGTTAAACACAGGGTTGTTACCCGGAAAGATTTCTTCATAGCTCTTATCCTTCCTGTTCACAAGATAGATGTGGCCGGGATTAACCGTGTCCGAAAACCTGCCGTTCAGGCCGGTGGTTATAAGCCATTCAGTATCACCAAGGGGAAGGATGTCCTCGGCATTTACTGGGCCGTAGATATAATTCAGGTTGCCGGAGGCTATACAGTCCTCGGCTATCACTCCTTTAACTGAAATAAGAAAAATAATGCCACTGAATATCAGAAATCTACAGATTATTTGTAAGTTGAGTATATTCATTATTTTTTTAAACCTTGTTTGCTTAAATATTTCTTCCTTTAAAACTCCCCTCCACTTTATGGGAGGGGCCGAGGAAGGGGGACCCTCACCCAACCTCTCCCATAAAGGGAGAGGAGTTTTAGTGGAATTAATTAGCTATGCCTTGCCCAGCTTTCCTGCCTTTTTCATAGGCTCAACCATTCTCTTTAAACCAAGGTCATCCATAGTCTTTTTAGTGGGCCAGCCATGCTCCTCGTCCCAGCCTTCAAGGGCATAATAGTGTGTCTTGAAGTCATTTACACCCTTTCTGTCAAGGTACATGTCACGGCAGTTATCACTGCGCCATTTGCCATTTTCATATATGGGCACGCCCCCGTAAATAGCTATGCCTGATGCCCCCGGCATATACATGTATGGGAAGAAATCCTCCTTCTCACGGCTTCTTCCATGCATTACGCGAATTGCCCGCTCAAGCGTCCATATCTTCTGACCCATACGCATGGTGTCTGCAAAGGAATCGTTCTTGCCTGTGACAGCCTTGTAATACATGGTTTCCATCTCAGGGGTGTGGGTCCCCGGTTCAGGGAGCAGCATCTCGCAGAAGGCCATTGATTCATTCCAGAAAGATGAATAGTGGCGGCTCCATGCAACCTGTTTCGCCTTGTGTGGTGAATAGATGCCGGTCTTCCATGCCTCTTCACCCTGCCATGCATAGTTAAACATGAATATATCATCTGTATATGGGATAGTTGATTTTGAAAGTTTGGCAAGAGATTCTTCAAGCGTCCCTGTCGCGGGTTTACCGACCGGCGACATGAAACCGTGCCATGCCGGGTCTCCTGCACCTAAAATATAGGCATAGGCCCATTCCACCCAGGGCATTGTCCAGTGGGCTGCTGCACCCCAGGCTGTGAGCCTGAGAGCGCCACTCGCTTTATCCTTTTCAAAACGGCCCCATTTTTCAGCGGCACGGCATGTCCCTTCTGCCAGGGCATCGCCTATCCCGGTGCGGTTTGCGATTGCATCAAGCAGGGACAGGCGAAAGCTCAGGTCACTCCATTGATCCATTGGCAGCGGATAGGAATCTATCTCTTTACCGGGGCCAAGGAGTCCCTCTTGTTTGAGGTACTGGAGATACCAGCCCAGGCCGGAATCTGTTGGAACCTTTCCTCTGAACAGTGCAGGCGCTCCGGGGATATCCTGTGAAAACATATCTGCATGAAAATGGGCAGCCCAACTGCTGAGCCCGTATTTTATCAATGCCTCGGCTGCACGGTCAGAATCAGATGCCTTGTTGCTGCCAAGCCATCCCATACAGGCGCACATGGTTTCACCGCCATAGTAATTTTTCCTGCGCCTGTCGCCTCTCAGGCATGGCATACAGGTTGCTGCGCCCGGCCCTGCGGTATAGGATATTGCCCCGCCCTGGAATGATTTCAAGTGATGCAATCGCGCCTCAATAACACCTTCAGGGTCTGCGACCTCTACCTTGCCTGTCCCGATAACACTTATGGCCTTCAGATTCTTTGCCCCAAATACTGCCGCATGGCCGCCCACGCGTGCGCTTACGCCGCTCCCTGTAATAAGGGCAGCCATTCTTGATTTGGTCTCACCTATAGGGCCAATACAGAGGATTTCAGGCCGACTGGTTGAATAGGTATCATCTATTTCCTGCCATTGCTCACCGTATCGGGTCTGGCCGCCTACCATAGATGTTATCCTGCTCTGTGTTTCCCATGTATCCCTGCCCCAGAGTTCCTTTGCGTCTTCGATCTTTACCTTGTCATTAATTATATTGATCCATACAGGCTTGTCAGCCTTGCCCTCTACTACTACCCCGTCCCATCCTGCAAGCTTCAACATGGTTCCAAAACGGCCACCAAAATTGCCGCGCCAGAATTCAGAGGTTGGGTAGGTCTCAGGAGACATACCGCAAACATTTGTCCTGCCTGCCCCCGGGATACCGGTTGCTGCAAGAGGCCCTACCATTATGGGGAGCACATTACGGGGATCATACGGGTCTTTCATGTCCCATTCGCCTGGCGCTACTGCTAAATCCCAGAATATGGCAGTGCCCATGCCATAGCCGCCGCCAAACTCCTCATATTTTGAAGTATCTATTGTGTTAATAGATTTATTCGTCAGATTTATTCTTAATATCTTTCCTGTGTATCCGTTTGCCATGATCTATTCCCCCTTTCCCTTGTTATCATCAGAATCCTGACTGAAAAAACTCCCGAAGTCCCTTGGTGGAGGCGGAGGAGGCGCCATATCAACATCATACCCGTTTACATCTTTCTGGGATGGGGGCTCGTGAACAAGTCTCAGCGCCTTTGCAGGACAGCCAATTACACATGCCTGTTCGCCATCCGGGCCACCTTTGTGTTTCCAGAAGGGGGTATCAATGCAGAGGTCACATTTCATTGCAATCTCCTTTTCCGGGTTCCAGACTGTCCTGTGTGGCCGCTGGGGGCATGATTCAATACAGGTTTTACAGCCAATACACACTTCAGGGTCTATTACCCTGACATTACCATTTTCTGTATCCACATGACATGCGCCTGTGGGGCAGTTCTGCACGCAAACCGGCGTCAGGCATTGCCTGCATACAGACATTACAATGTCATAGGGGTATTTTGTAAAGGAGGGGGCATCCCGGATAATCTGTATCCTTGAGAGTGACGGGGCTGCCACCCCTTCATGCGCCATTGAACATGCGTACATGCAGCTCTGGCACCCAAGGCATATCCTGCTGTCATAAACAATGTATCCTTTTGATTGTTCATAGGATTTGTTTTGAGATTCAGACGCTGTTGATGCAGATATTGAGGTATAGGCGCCAATAGTGCCGATAGCAATGGCAGTTCCTCCTCTCTTTAAAAAATCACGTCTTGAAACCTCTTTTTTGTTATCTTTATCATCTTTCCGTTCCGCCATGTAAAGTCTCCTTTTAAAGTGCTATGACAAATAAATATTACATTTAATTAATAGATTCCTCTATTACTGTTCTAAATTTCCATTTCACATCTTTCCCACTTTTCCGCTGTTGCTCAAACCTTTGCCATCCTGTTAAGTCCAAGTCCTTCCTTATTCTTAAAATCACTTCGTTAGTTTCCATCCAGAAAGAGATAATTTCTGGATGGAGCTTTCAGCAGTCAGCGATCAGCCAAATCTTCGTTTTTAGTGCTTTAAGCTAATAGCTGAAGGCTGATAGCTTTAATTAACATTTCCCCAGTGCTGCCAGTATCTTATCAGGTGTTGCAGGTGGCTCGATCCATATTCCTATGGCGTTGGCTACGGCACATACCGGAAGCAGCGGGGCTGCCATACAGTGACTGATACCGGTTGCGCCATAGCAGGCGTTTCCACCCCGTGTCTCAACAGCGTATGTCTCAACCGGGCCCATATCAACCATTGTGGGCTTTTTGTATTCAAACATATTTGTACTCAGTTTTACCCCGGTTTTCTTGTCGTAGATAAACTCCTCGGTTAATCCCCCTCCATGAGAAAAAAACATGGCCTGATAGAGCTGGCCTTCAAAAGAAGTCATCCTCAGCACCTTTCCCGGGTCGCACACAACAACATATTTAAGCACCTCTACCTCTCCGGTCTCTGTGTCAACAGCTACTTCGCAGTAACTGGTGTTCATGGTGTCAAGTATATGCCCGCCCTTATGCCAGGTTGTTTCAGGCGGCCTTCCGAAATATGTGGCGGTGATATCCAGGTCATGATCCCCGAAACCTTCATCCGCGATAAACTTACCAAATGGAAATGCCTTGGCCGGATCGGATTTTAGATAAACCATGGTATCCTTTGTATCGAGATCCTCAGGCCTGATTTTTGGCCCACTGGGTTGGGGTGCTCCTAACATTCCTCCACCACCTCCACTGAAGGCGCTTGATTTTGCTGCGAGTTCAAGGAGAAGCCTTTTACATTTTACAGCGGCCTCCTTCATTACCCATGCTGAGGCTGTGGTGCCGTCGCTGCCACCACCTACTGGGGTGAAGATAGCCTTGTTGTCATATAAGAGTATTACATCCTCTATCTTTGCCCCCATCTCTTCGGCAACAACCAGGGCGCATGCATCTGCTGCATAAACCCCCATCCACGGGCCTTTAAGTGGCACATAAACCTTGCTGTCTGCCTGTACTGTAACTGTTGCAGTGTATGGCTGCTGCGCATGCCTTGGAGACTGGGCATAGCGGAAGCTCAGGCCATGCATCCTGCCATCAGGGAGTCTTTTGGTGCCTGCCTTATGCCATTTCCAGTTCATGGCCTTTTTACCCTTTTCTATACACATCTTAAGACCATCGGGGATACCTGGGTCCTGCTGTGAAGATGGGCCGTGTATGTTTTTAAGGGCAACATCTATAACATCCATGTCCAGTTTTTCTGCCACGATCTGTTCCGCTATGGTCATGGCATCCCAGTTAAAGGGGGATGTCTGGCTCCCTGTGTTCTTACCTGAACTGGTGTAAACACTTTGGAAACTGCTTTTTAGGTTAATGCATTTTGTAGTATTGAACGGGCTGAACGTGGCTTCAAATGAGCCCATAGAAAATGGCTGAGCCCCAACTCCGGGGGCGCCTGAATCGCCAATTGTGCTTTCCTCAACCGCTGTGATCGTGCCATCCTTTTTAAAGCCTATCTTTGTGTGAGAATATCTCTGCGGGTTGGCAGGGTAGTAATCATGATTCCTTTCATTTACGCATCGGACAGGGCGGCCTGTTCTTTTTGAGAGCAGAGGTGTAACAAGCTGTGAGCGGCGGATAAACCAGTCACAGTATTTGCCTCCCTGAAAGGTTGTGCCCCGATGTAACTTGTCAAAGTGTAGATTATACATGGGTAAAAGCTGGAATGAACCCCATGTGGGGCAGACACCCTCTATATATAATGATGGGCCAGGGGCACCCAGAGGGTCCTGTGCCCACCATGACAGGCTCCCGTTTGGATTTGGCGGATGAGATGCAGTCTTTGAGTGACCCCAGTCAAACTCAACAATATGATCAGCTTCTTTAAATGCCTTTTCAACATCACCTGTTGTATAGGGCTTGCCTGAGAGTAGTTTAGGATCAATACGCACTATCGGCGAACCTTCCTTGAGGCCATCCCTTGGATCAACTATTGTTGGAAAAACCTCCCAGTCAATCTTAAGGAGCCTTAGTGCCTCATCGCAGATCTCCGGTGTCTCTGCAACAACCACACATCCGATCTCTTCATCTTCTGTGTCAGATTCATTGGTGATAAGGGGTTCACGTGTGCCCTTCATAGCCTTTACTTCAGGGTCTTCCCATGTAATGATATCAACCACGCCATTGAGTTCCATTGCCTTACTTGTATCAATGCTATTTATCTTTGCACGGCCATATGGATTTCTTAAAAACTTGGCGTGAAGCATGTTTGGAGCCACATAATCACTCCCGAATTTTGCCATACCGGTTGCAATGGAAAAGGAAAGCCTCCCTGGAACATTTGCCTTTCCAACTGCCTTGAATTCCGTTCTCTGACCGTTACTTCCTTCGATATCTGCCATGTTGTAATCTCCTTTGATTTTGTGTCACACAAAGCCGATAAGACACAAAGGTTTTTGAAAAAAAGAGAAGCTCTTTTCTTTGTGGCTTCGTGTCTTTGTGTGCGTCCCTATTTTTTCATCCCCGTTCGTCATATTTTTTTTAATGCCTTTATCTTAAGCTGAACGCTGAAATCTATTTTTTATTAACACCTCCCAGCGCACATGTATCCCTGCCATTGTCATTACAGGCGGCTTAAAAAGGGCCGGGTTTGCAGCTAAAACATCAGGGTCATCCCAAGTAACAATGTCTACAATTCCATCTGATTCCCTGGCTAGAGTTATATCTATGTTTTTGATTTTTACGTGACCAAAGAGGCTTCTTATGAATTCGGCATGGAGTATATCAGGGAGAGCACAATCACTGCCATATTTGGCCATGCCTGTAGCTATAGAATAGGCGAATCTGCCGGGTATGTTTTTACTTCCAACAGCCTTTAACTCAGTTCTCATACCGTTGGATACTTCAATATCTGCCATATGCCCCCAATAGCTAATATTTTTATAGTATAAAAAAATTATACCGGAGCCAATAGACGAATGAAAAGGGTATAAAATAACGCTAAATAGTTAATGTTATGCAGTTACGTTAATTGAAACGCAGTATATGGATTTAAATATTCCATGTCAATGGGGAATACCGATGATTAGATATGCAAGATGGTAATTCATTTTACAAGATCAACAAATTAGTATGTTTATTTATTTCGGTTCAGATACAGGTGGATAGGGGTCTGCCTCTGCTTTATCCCTTTCTTCTGTAACAGCCCTCTTTTTCATATCCCTTGGAATTGCAACTGGTTTTGAGGTGTCAACGGTTAAAGACATCCCTGAGTAATTAAATTTTGTTTCCTTATCCATAGCGCTTTGCACAGTCACTGCAGGTTTAGATTTTCTATTTATTATTTGATGCCTGAAAAACAGCAGCGCTATTACTACCACGATTGAGAGGGCTACAAGAAAGGTGGCGATTTTCATAAATATTTTTTGCATATTTCTAAATTCCATTGTTTTTTGCTCCTGATATATTCTTCCAATTTTTCTGAGAATATAAGGGGTTATATTAATTATGTCAAATGTAATAGTGGGGGTGCATAACCTGTTACAGTTTAATCTGCTATATATTTTTATCCGACATTACTCCTATTGCTGAGTGGCGCTGGGCTTAAGGCGCAAGGCGTAGGGGGAAAACCATTCTTCTGTCATCCCCCGGCTTGATCGGGATCCAACCGCACCCCGTCATCCCCCGACTTGATCGGGGGATCCAGTTGTTTTCATGTTTTTACGATTTATCGACATGTGGGCTTACAGAATCCCAAAATTATCCGGTCATCTCGACTGAAAGGAGAGATCATGTTTTTAAAAGAATTATTAGATTTCTCCTGTTGCTCGAAATGACATGCAGGAACAACACTTTCATTGACACGAATTTGGTCGACTATTCAAAAAAACAATAAAATTCTACAACTGTAGAAGAAAATGGTTGACAATAGTTCTACATGTGTAGTAGATTCATCTACAAATGTAGAAAGGAGGAGAAAATGAAGCTATCTGAGAATGAATGGAAGATCATGAACTCGATGTGGAAAAAGAGTCCGGCAACTGCGAGGGAGATTGTCGAAAACATCCCTGAAAATGTTGAATGGGCCTATACCACGGTTAAGACAATGCTTAGCAGGCTTGTTACAAAGGGCGCTGTGTCAGAACACAAAAGGGGTAATACAAGTTTTTATGAACCCATAATCGCCCAGGATAAAGCGCATAAGAACGCCTTTTCAAACCTCTTTGACAAGGTTTTGGACGGAGCGCTGGAGCCCTTTATGCACTATCTTGTTGATGAAAGGAAGATATCGAAAAGGGAACGTGAGGAGTTGATTCGCATTCTAAAAAAAGAAGAAAAGGGGGAATAGATCATGATCCAGTACCTTAACGATGTGTCTCAAGTCTGGTGGCAGTGGATGGGGAGCATGTTCTGGCAGGTAAGCCTGCTTATAGTAATTGTGACAGCCCTGGATATGATGATCCGTAAATGGGCATGGCCCCAGGTGAGATATGCACTATGGGCGCTGGTGTTTATAAAGCTTGTAATATCTCCTGCCTGGCAGATGCCTACTAGCATTATTTCATTGATACAGCCCCAGGTTCAGGAGCAGATTACATTTAATGTTGATATGGGTGAAACTGAAAAGCTGTCAGCAAATTTTTTCAACCCCGATGAGATTATAGTTAAGCAGGTGACCTGGCAGAGTTATGCCTTACTGGCCTGGATTTCGGGTATAATTATCTTTACGCTCATGCTGTTAAGAAAAATGTTTCAGTTCCGTAAGCTGCACCAAGTGGATGGGCGGGAGGTTATCCCTGAATGGTTTAATGAGCTAATGACAAAAACAGGGACACAGTTGAAGCTGAAAAAACAACCATCAGTAATTTATTCAAAAGGAGCAAAAAGTCCTGCGGTTTATGGTGTGTTCCGACCGGTTCTTCTGTTGCCTGAAGGTTATATTGATAAGCTGTCTAAAGAGCAGGCAGAGCATATACTTATCCATGAGCTATACCATATAAAGCGGGGAGATTTACTGGCTCACTGGATTTGTGTATCTTTACAAATTGTCTACTGGTTTAATCCTCTTCTTATTTGGACTCGCAGGCAGATGAGATATGTCTGTGAAATCTGTTGTGATCTAAGCGTTGCAGGCATGCTTCGTGAAAAGACAGGAGCATACCGTGAAACACTTCTCAGGACTGCACGTGAACTCTTTGCAGTAAATATGGAGCCCAGTCTTGGATTCCTTGGTATCTTTGAAGAGCCTTTTCGGTTAGTTCCACGGCTTAAGTGGCTG
>JAAZBV010000027.1 GCA_012513605.1 Desulfatiglans sp.
GTGCGGAGGAAGAATCATGAAATCCAGTTTGATTATTATCTCCCTGTTTTCTGTTTCCATCTCAATCCAGGCCGCGACACCGACCTTGAAAGGCTGCGCTGCCATTGAAAACCCTGACGAGCGCCTTGCATGCTATGACACACTGGCCGGTCGCTTATCCGCTGACACCGTGAAATCAAATGATGCAACGCCCAAGGTGGTTGATTCTGTGGCATCCAAAGTGGACATCATTGTACCAGCAGCCCCGGCCGTGACGCCTGTTGATCCCGCAGTTGAGCCTGCGCCAGATGCTGAAGCTATCTTCGGTTTAGAGCATAAACAGAAAGAGAAGCAGCCTGATGAGCTGCAACTTAAGTGGACCAAAAAAATGCAGGATGCCTATGGCAAATGGATCATCTTTATGGAAAATGGCCAGGTGTGGCGTCAAACCGATACCGCTGTTTTCTCCTTCAATAACCCGGAGCAGCGGGTAGTTATTTCCCGCGGCGCTCTGGGTTCATTCTTTCTTGTAGAGCCAGAGGGTAGCAGACGGATACGTGTGATGCGAGCTAAATAGTGTCCATCCTCTGTAGCTGTGCTACTGCGGAGGACGGGCAAGCAGTAAGTCATCAGCGTTCAGCTTTATGTAAAAGACTTTTTATCTGGTTCCTGCGGTCTCAGTGGAAACCTGTTTTTTAAACGCTCTGCGGTAAGGCACGATAAAGAAAAATAAATCATTGAATGACTGATGAACTGACGCAGAGCGTCAAAGCATTTTAAAAAAAGCATAGCCATATGGGGGTGATTTTAGGATTCACTTCATGAAAAAGACAACACTCAATTGGATTAAATCCGCAGATTACGATCTTAAGACCGCTGCTTCTTTATTAATCAGGAAAAGGTATCTATACGTTGTTTTTATGTGTCATTTGACTCTGGAAAAATATTTAAGGCAATAGTCTCCGAAAGGACAAATGATTTACCGCCTTACACTCATAACCTTAATCGACTTTTGGAAATTGGCGACATTAAATTACCGGTAGATATGCAGTTATTCATAAATGCGATAAATCTTCAAAGTGTTCCTATCCGTTATCCTGATGATTTCACGAGGTTATCAAATGAGTTTAACAGCAAAACAGCCGCTGAATATATACGGCAAACAAAAAGGATTATAAGATGGTTAAAGAAAAATATACTCCATCTGAGATAAAAAAAATTATACATGGTCTCGTGAAAACATTGACTGCAAATAGCATTACTGTAGACAAAATTGTCCTTTATGGTTCTTATGCAAAAGGTACTCCCCAACCTCATTCTGATATTGATCTTGCCGTCATTTCACCGGATTTTAAAGGTAAGAAGATTATGGAAATACAGACGACACTTGCGGGATTGCTGGGGCAATATTTGTCTATAACGGAAGTGATAGGATATTCATCTGATGAATTTCTGTCTGCATCGCCAGAGACATTTATCGGTGAAATAAAAAGAACCGGTAAGATTATTTATGCCTCATAATATAGTCGTGTAGAAAAACTAATACACATCATCCAGGCTTACCTGCTTAAAAGAGGGCATGATTGCAAGTGTGAAGATCTCATCAGGGATATCTTTATTGAATGCCACCTTTTTTCTTTTAAGGGTCATACCCCTGTTTTCCTTTTTGTCTTTAAGAAGTGTGTTTGCAGCATAACTGATTTCTCCAGCCATAATAAAGCCTTTAAAAATCATGCCGGGTGATCCGGGTGAAAAGAGAGCCGCCTCTTTTATCTCTTTTGAAGTAGTGAGGGTTATAGTGCCTATGGTTTTTTTGTCAGCACCCTTTAATGTCAGTACACCTCCTCTATCTTCATGGATGTCAGGCTCTCCGGAGTATATTGGATATCCCCTTAAAAATGACCAGATCATATCAGGTGAGAAGTCCATCTCCGGTAAAAATCTGGAGAGATTCGCTGCTGTGAATTCACCATCATACTGCCTCTTTTCCATGAAATCGATGATCGTTAGCCTGTTATCTCTGATCAATAAATAAAAAAGAGGCTTACCCCATGAGTGGGTGATCTCCATTTTCAGCTTGAGAGGCTCCCTGTTACCGGCGATTAAGATGTCAGCAGATCTGTCCAGAATCCAACCATCAATGGATACTTGTCCTGTAAAATAAAATTCAGAGACCATCTGTGCCTGGGCTTTTGCCTCTGCCCTGATATTTTGTATCTCTTCACCTGACAGGATCTTTTGCTGCCTGTAAGGCGCAAGGGATGAGCATCCGGCAAAAAAAAAGGCAAATGCAAGCAGTATAATTATCAGGATAAGGGGTTTTGGTGGAAACAGGCCAGCTGGTTGATAATGGGTTGTGGCTATAGGTGTTTCCTGCATGAAAATTATTCCAGCTTTTTTTTCACATCTTCTATCTTTTTGTTGATTGCATCCGGGTCCTGATGCTTAAGGCTGAGTGCCTTCTGATACATCTCAAGGGACATCTTAAGGTTATCCATCTTCATATAAACATCCCCGAGGTGCTCTGCTATTGTGGGGTCTCCCCCTTCAATAAGGGAAAATGCCTTTTCTAGGGAGGTAAGTGCAAGGTCATATTGCCCCTGCCGATAATATACCCAGCCCAGGCTGTCTATATAATAGCCGTTATCAGGCTTGATATTTATGGCCTTCTGTATAAGTATTAATGCCTCATCAAGGTTTACATTCTGTTCCGCATAGGTGTAGCCGATGTAGTTCATGGCATCTGCATTATCAGGGTCAAGTTCAAGCACCCTTCTCATCTGCGCAATGGCTTCATCCTTGTTCTCTTTCCTGTCAAGGAGTGTGCCGAGGCGGTAGATCAGGTCAATATCCTCCCCTTCAATCGTAAGCCCTTCATCCAGTGCCTCTTGCGCCTTTACATAATCCTCCTTTGATTCATATATGGAGGAGAGCAGGGTATAAAAATCAATTTCATCCCTTTTATACTCAATCCCTTTTCTTAATATCTCCACGGCCTCATCTGTCTTTCCCATTCTGTTTAAAAGGTATGCCGTGTGCAGCCTGGCGTTTACATAAAGCTCATTTCCTTCCGGGATCATCCTGAAATGGTAGAGCGCCTCCTCAAACTGGTTGTTTTGCTCATAGGCAAGCGCCAGATAGTAACGGGATTTCTGGTCATCAGGCCATGCGGTTACAATCATGTCAAGCTCATTTATGGATTCAGATAGCCTTCCGCTCTGAAGATAAAAAAGGCCTATTGCCTGTCGGCTCCGGTCCCCAGGGAAGGAGTTCTCTTTTATCTCATCCATCATGGATGCAATATCATCCTTTTTTCCAAGGAGTTCATATATCCCCAGCAGACGCTCTCTTGCGAGTCTGTTTGAAGGGTCCATTTTTAAAAGGTCCTGGTAGGTATTAGCTGCTTCTTCAAGCTTCCCCTGTATATAGTAGAGACCGGCAAGATCAAAAAGGGCCGGTTCCAGTGCATCGTTTATGGAAAGGGCGGCAAGGTATTCCTTTTCTGCCATATCAAAATTGTTCATTGCCTGATATATCTTTGCCTTGTAGTAATGGGCAAAAAACATTTCAGGATATTCATCTGTAAGGGTGTCAAGCTGCGCCATTGCCTCATCAAACATACCTGCCCTGGCAAGGACAGTTGAGTATGCCATCTTTACCCTCTGGTTTAGCGGGTCAATGGTTATAACCTCTTTATACTGCTCTATAGCCTTTTCAGTATCTCCACCCATACCGTAAAGGTCGGCAATGAGAAGCCTCGTTTCAATATCACCCGGATTGAGTTTAAGGCTTTCTTCCGCATATTTAAGTGCAAGTTCAGGGTTCCTTGTCTCGGTTAAAAGGAGGGCCATTCTTTTTTTAAGATATGCCGACTCAGGGTCATACTCCATCACCTTCTTAAGGCTCTCAATGGCTGCAATGTAGTCACCATTTGAGATATTAATGGTTGAGAGCATGTAATTTATATATGCAAGCTGCTTATCGTCAGGGGTTTTCAAGACGGAATTTGTATATCTAAGGTCATATAGATCGGGATCGGTCTGAATGGTTAGGGGCACAGTTGCAGCGCCCTTGCCTGAATCTGCTAATAGAGGAGAGGCGCTTATAGATAAGGATGCAAAAATAAATAGAGCAGTTAATGGTTTTCTTAAAGCGCCTCGCCCAAAATTTTCTAAGATAATCATGGAAAATCCTATTTTATAAAATCAGAGTATTGTTCATCAAAGTCAGGGATCTCGTCTGAGAGCCACTGTTTAATATTTGATACTATCCTTGCCTGTATCTGCCGCACCCTCTCCCTTGAAATGTTGTACTTGTCTCCAAGTTCCTGAAGCGTAGCAGGGGTGTCGGTCATTATGCGGTTTTCAAAGATATCAAGTTCCTTCCCTTTAAGGGTCTTTCTGTATTCCTCCAGCTTTGCAAGAAGCACGTTTCGACCCTGCATCTCGGACAGCTGGTCATCAGTATCAAGCCTTTCGTCGGGCAGAAAGGAGCTGTACTCCTCCTTCCCGCCATCACCCACAGGGGCATTGATGCTAACCTCTCCACCCCCGAGCCTCTGGGTCATCTCCTCAATATCCTCCTCCTTAACGCTAAGGCGTTCTGCCAGCAGATGGGTCTCGGGCATCGTGCCCTGTGACAGGAGCTTTTCCCTTTCCTTTGCAAGGTTATAGAAAAGTTTTCTCTGGGTTTGGGTGGTGCCTATCTTTACAAGCTTCCAGTTTTTCATGATAAAGGAGAGCATGTATGCCTTTATCCAGTATGATGAGTAGTATGAAAATTTGATGCCTCTATATGGGTCAAATTTTTTGACCGCCTGGATAAGGCCCAGGTTACCCTCCTGGATCAGATCAAGAAGGCTCTTGGTCCAGTACCTGTGAAAATCCATTGCGATTTTTACAACAAGCCTGAGATTGCTGGTAATAAGCCTGTAGGCCGCATCCTCATCATTGTTCTCCTTGACCCTTATTGCGAGCTCTGTCTCCTCCTCCTTGGTAAGGAGCCTGTATTTTTTTATCTCATAAAGGTATAGCTGAAGCGGGTCATATGGGACAAGCGCCCTCTCCTCACTTGCTGTAGAAAGGTTCTTGTCCAGGCTTTCCTCTTCATATGGTACCTGTTCGGTTATATCCTGAGTCATATTTCATATCCTTTAATAAATCCATTACCGGGATTCAATATGGCTGTTATCAAATTCCAATCAAATATCCCTAACCCGACAGAGAGTAAAGTGTTATATAGTTTCAGGATGTGGATACCTTCATATAACGTTTTTTCCCTGCCCTCAAGAGCATTGCCCCATCCTTCTCATTCTTCATATCAATAATCTGGTCAAATGCCTCGATCTTTTCATTATTGATGTACCCGCCTCCCTGCATGATGAGGCGTCGCGCATCTGATCGGGTATTGCACAGACCTGCCTGTTCAAAAAGGATAAATGCAGGTATCCCCTTTTCAAGAGCAGCCTTGTCAATCTGGTACTCAGGTACAGAATCGCTTATCCCCTGCTCACCATTACCAAAAAGCTCCTTTGCCGCGTTCCTTGCCTTGAGCGCATCTTGTTCACCGTGGCATATCTTTGTCGCCTCAAAGGCAAGTATCTCCTTAGCCTGCCTGATATCTGCACCCTCAAGGCTCCCCAGGCGCTCCACCTCATCGACCGGAAGGAATGTAAAAAGAAAAAGAAATCTTTTAATATCTGTATCTTCCTGGTTGATCCAGTACTGGTAATATTCATATGGGCTTGTCATTTCAGAGTCAAGCCATACCGCACCCTTGGCTGTTTTACCCATTTTGGCGCCTGAAGCTGTAGTAATAAGGGGAAAGGTGATGCAGTGGGCAGAATCCCTTTCAAGCCTCCTTATAAGATCAGTGCCCGCAACAATGTTGCCCCACTGGTCGCTCCCCCCCATCTGGAGCCTGCAATCATAATGCTTAAACAGGTGCCAGAAATCATATGCCTGAAGGAGCATATAATTAAATTCGATAAAGCTTAAGCCTGTCTCCAGCCTCATTTTATAGCTTTCTGCCGTAAGCATCCTGTTTACGCTGAAATGCCTGCCTATATCCCTTAAAAAGTCGATATAGTTCAGCTTTGTAAGCCAGTCTGCATTGTTTACCATCAGTGCCCTGCCCATATCAAAATCAAGGAATCGCATGAGCTGCTTTTTTATACTCAGGGCGTTACTCTCTATCTCATCCCTTGGCATGATTGGCCGCATCTCTGTCTTACCGCTCGGGTCGCCAACAAGGGTTGTCCCACCGCCAACAACCGCAATGGGTCTATGGCCCGCACGCTGTATGTGTGTAAGCGCCATCACAGGGAGCAGGTGCCCTATGTGCAGGCTCTTTCCTGTGGGGTCAAAACCGACATAGCATGTTACAGATTTTTTAAACAACTCTCTTAGTTCACTTTCATCAGTATGCTGTTCGATGAAGCCTCTTTCCTTTAATATATCAAATATCTCTTTCACTTTTATTCTTCCCATTTAGTCTGAAAATCATCGGGGAACCGCAGTTTTTTTACCTCTCCAGGCGCCCCGAGATTGTTGCTTGTCTCGCCATTAAATGTAAACTCTACACCACCGGCATTTCCGACCGTAACATCAAAACCTCTTTCGGCTGTCCAGGAATGTTTTGTCCCCGGTTGAAAGATGTATTCCTTTGGTGCGGTATCATCTGCTATTACTTTAACCCATGCCCTCATGCTTACTGTCGCAGTAAGGATTTTACCGGCTGCAGCCTGCGTATCCGAGGCGTTTTCAGGTGGGGAAGTTACCTGAGCCAGGATCTTTTCCACGGGAGTAGACTCTTCTGGCTGGAAACTCTCTGGTTGATCCACCTCCTCATTTATATTCGCCTCTGGTCTGGCGCCCTCTGTCAGATACTCGGTTGTTGATTCGGAAAATGTTTCATTAAGCGTCTGTACAGGCTCCTCAGCCTTTGTCTGTGGCGAATATCCCGTGTCAGTTTCTGTAACATGGGCCTCCTGTTCGTTTTCAGGCTGATGGGTTTTATCCCCAACAACTATCCTTCCATACAGATTGAGATAATAGATCACTGCTGCAAGTAATAATAACAGGGTAATGACATAATATATGGTTTTACCTTTCTTTTTCTTACGGATAAGAGGTCTGACATTCTCTTCACCACCGGAGGGCACACATTTTTCAAAAAGCCTTATTGCCTTTCTGGTATCACAGCCGACAGCAATGGTGTATGAACGGATAAACCCCTTGATCAGAACCCTTGCCGGCAGCTTCTCCCAATCCTCATTCTCAAGCGCTTCTATAATAGGCTCCCTTATTTTTATAGTCTCAGACAAGCAGCTTCTGGATATTCCCCTTTTTTCCCTTTCAGACTTAAGGAGTGGGCCTATGCTGATCTCTTCCCTGCCGCTGTTTTCAAGATTGTTTTCTGTTTCCATATATATTAAGTTCCGTAAAATACCTGCTGGTTATAAAAAAACGTTTACCCTGTTATAGTATCTTTTTTATATAACTCTCTTTTTTCAGTGCATCCATGTAATCTTGATAGCGTTTCTCTATCTCAATATTGTAGAGGGTTTCATGTATTTCATTCCTTAACTTCTCAAGGGGGGTGTATCCTGTATCTGCTTTTTTAATCAGCTTTACAATCTGGATCCTGTTGCCCATATCAATCGGTTTGCTTACCTCACCATCCTTAAGAGTGTTGATCACATCAAGTATCTTATTATCAATATCAGTTAAGAGAATATTCCCAAGGTCTCCACCATCTTTAGCTCCTGGTCCGTTTGAAAATTCTTTTGCCAGTTCCTCAAACTTCTCCCCCTTTGAAATCCTTTCTCTTAAAACCTCTCCCTTTTTTTTCAGTTCATCAAGCCCTGATCCTGACTCCTGGGAAACAGGTACAAGAAAAATGCTTGCAATATGAGCTGACCCGGGTATTTCATAATTCTTTTTATTCGCCTCATAATAAGCGGCGATCTGTTCTTCTGCAATTATCAGCTTTATCCTGATTTCATTTTCAACAAGGTTGCGGCGTTCAAGGTCCTCTTTTAATTTTTCTCTAAATTTTTCAAGAGAGACCCCTTCATGTTTAAGCTGCTCAACAAGCTCCTCCTGGGTAAGCTTGTTATTTTGTTTTATATACTCAATATATGCGTCTACCTCTTCTGTGGTTGTATGCAGATCGAGTTCCTTGATTTTTGATTTTACTATCCTCTCTTCAATAATGATGTCCAGGATATCTTCCCTGATCTTGAAAAAATCCTCTTTATTTGAAGCCTGCAGGTCATCACTTCTCTTACCGGTCAATTCCTCTATCCTGCTGTTCAGTTCATAAAGGGTTATTACATCGTCATTCACAAATGCCACTACCCTGTTACCCTCTTCTGCGAACAGACCCTGAGCCAGTAATAATAATGAAAAAACCACCGAAAAAATAATGATTCTCATTGCCTTTTAATCCTCCATTTTCATGTCTGCCAGTATCTCCATTTCCTTAATGCTTACAGGAAATTGCATTTTAAGGCCATCAAGCCATTTTGTATACATTAATTCTCTATTTTCCATGGTAATTATTGACTCTATATCCTTTATTGATTCAGGGAGGCCTCTTATACCCTCTTCCTTTACAGAAACGACCTTGAAAATATGAAAACCATATGGGGATTCGATTATTTTACTCATCTCCCCCGGTTTGAGGGCAAATACCGATTTTTCTATGTTCTCTTCAAGTTCACCTTTTGCAAACCAACCCAGGAGGCCCTCATTTTCTGATTCAGGGGCTATTGAAAAATTCCTTGCCAGTTCAGCCATATCCTCTCCCTTTATAAGGCGGGAAAGAAGATTTTCCATCTCCTCCCCGGTTTTTGTGACTATCTGTCTTATCTCAAGCATGAGCGGTTCTCTGAAATCTTCAAGGTGGCTATCATAGTAGGCCTTTACCTCATCCAGAGTAGCCATTTTTACGTCTGCAAGGGCTGTATCAACAATTTTTTTTACAAGCAGTTCATTATGCAGATTTTTTTTCCATTCATTGATATCTATGTATCTTTTAAGCAGTACCTCATTGAGTAAATCTCCGGGGTAATCCTGCTTTACCTCATTGACCGCGGTTTTAAGCTCCTCTTCTGTTATTGTGATCGCGTTTACCCTGCCGTATTCAAGGATCAGGTTTTTTTCTACTATATTGTTTATTATAGAGTCTATCCCCTCCCGAATCTCCTCGGCGGACAACCCCATATCATACTTGATGCGCTCTATCTCGTGCTGTAACTTTTTTTTGGTGATAACGGTCTCTCCAATGGTGATTACCGCATCCTCTTCCTTGGGAGCGACCCCGCATGAAAATATCCATAGCAGAAAAGATATGATAAGAAGATAATAGATTTTACAATACAGATTAAACACCTTCCCTTCAGGCCTGGCAATTTTACCTAACTGCTTAAAATACCCGCAAATTCCAGAGTTTAATAAACTAACAGTTCAGGGGAAAAATGCAAGCAATAAATTGTCTTAAGTTCATTTGGCAGGGTATTAATTTTGCGAATAAAAATAGATAAATATAATTGCTATTTCATGGTTATTGTAATATTGCTATATGGAATCACAAAAATATTTTCCAGGCCTTAAAAAAATTAATTAACCGGTTCTCATCTGTGGTCATATTTACCATTCATAGGTTGTTTTCGCTAATGGATGCGGGCGAATATCCGGTCTTAATTTGATTATCGAATATAATCTGTTGATTAAACAGGATAAATATTCTGGTAGTTATTGTGGCACAATATATGCTTATTCTACCATATTCAAAAAAAATATTTTTTCATGAAACCTTTTACCGGGGTTTCAAGTATACATATAATTATATAAACAAGATGATCAGGGAGTTATCCAATGGGTGAAACAGGGAGGGATATTTCAATACATATTGAGAAGGTCAGGCATGTTTATAAGGGCGGAAACGCTGCCATAAATGGAATAGACCTAGATATACATACCGGGCTTTTCGGTATGCTGGGCCCCAACGGTGCAGGCAAAAGCACGCTCATGCGCATTATTTGCAGCCTTCTTGTGCCAACAGAGGGGCATGTTATTGTGGGAGGGTATGATGTGGTTAAGGAGCGGAGGCATGTAAGGAGGATGCTCGGTTATCTTCCGCAGGACTTCAATGCATGGAGGCTCCACAGGGTGGAAGAGGTACTTGAGACACTGGCCATTTTATCCGGCCTTGAGAATAATATTGATAGAAAAAGCAGGGTGGAGGAGATACTCACGCTGGTGGGGCTCTTAGAGGTCTCTCACAGAAAGGTTAAAAGCCTTTCAGGCGGCATGGTGAGGAGGCTGGGCGTTGCCCAGGCACTTATACATGACCCGAAGGTATTGATAGTTGATGAACCGACAGTCGGGCTTGACCCTGAAGAGCGTATTCACTTTCGTCAGTTGATGGCAAAGATGGGGAAGGAGCGGATCATTATTCTCTCAACCCATATCGTAGGAGACCTGGGCGCAGGGTGCCATGATCTTGCCCTTATTGACCGGGGCAGGCTTAAGTTCAGGGGCAGCCCTGAAGAGCTTATAGCGCATGCAAAGGGGGCTGTATTTGAGATGCATCTGGAGGGTAACAGGGCAGAGCTTTCCGATCAGTATGAGATTGTATCCCAGGAGGTTAAGCTTGGCAGGACGATCATACGGGCAGTATCCAAAATGGGGTCGATCCCGGATGGCGCAGTCCCGGTTGATAACCCGACACTGGAGGAGGCATATCTCGCCTTTATGGCCTCAAAGAGTGTAAAAGAGGCGGCAAAAGGAGGGGGAGCATAATCATGATGAATATAAAATCAGTTCTATCCATAGCGCGGGCAGAAAGACTGGTTATAAGGCGGCTCGCACGTTACTGGCTCTTTCTCTCCTTTTCATTCCTCTTTGTATTTATTGCATTTATCTACTATTCGGCGCTGCACGGCCTTTTTTCATCACATTCAGCAACAGTAGGCTTACTAAGCCCCAGGTTCCTGGTAAGTTCGATCGCCGGTGTATTATACCTGGTTATATACTCTATAGGGGTGATCTTTCTTGCATTTGATGTGAGGGCAAGGGACTTAAGAGAAAGGATGCATGAGGTGCTTGACTCAAGGCCATACAGCAACCTGGAGCTTGTTATTGGCAGGTTTTTAGGCGTCCTTATCCCTGCATGGACCCCCATGCTTCTCCTGATAGTGCTGATCCAACTCCTGGGCTTCCTGCTCAAGAGCAGCGGCATGCCCATAGGCGAACCTGCTGAGATAAGATCCCTCCTTTCATTTGTATTCCTGATAGGGCTCCCTACATTTGCATACATTATTTCAATCGTCTTTCTTGTAACTCTTCTTGTGAAAAACAGGCTGGTTGCCTCCATAATACTTGTACTACTGGTAGCAGCAAGTTATGGAGGGATGTACTTTTTACCTGTATATAAGGCTCAGGCATTTGATTTTTTTGGTTTAATACAGTCAGGTTATCCATCAGACATAACATCAACATTTATGCCGCTTACAGGAGTTGTGCACCGTATCGCTATACTCATTGCCTCTATCGGGATACTTGGCATATGTGCGGCAGTGCATCCGAGGCTTGATGACGGCTCCAGGGGAAGGGCCGGTTTTACAGGCGCAATAATTGTGGCGGTTGCAGCGGTTATAGTCGGGGGCATTTTTGCAGGCAATATGAATGATATGAAAAATCAGGAGATATGGCTTGCGGCACATATGGATTATCCGAAGGGCCATATCCCTGACATAACCAGTATTACAGGCAGGGCGAATATCCTTCCCGGCAAGGGGCTTGATCTGGATATAAAATTATCCTTCAAATCCCCTGAATCCGGGCCAATAAAAAACGCCCTGTTTACACTGAACCCGGGGCAGAGGATAGTTGAACTCCTTGACAGCTCAGGTAAACCCTTAAGCTATAAACATGAAAACGGGATACTTGATATTACCATGCCCGAAACCCTTTCACAGGGTAAAGAGACCATGATAACCCTTAAAACAGAAGGGGTGCCTGATAAACACTTTGCATATCTTAAAAGCGCTGTAAACCCCCTTACGCTTAAGTCAAAAGATTCAAATACCACCCTGCTTGGCAATGAAAACTATGTCTTTGACAAAAAATTTGTCGCCCTTATGCCTGCTATCCGGTGGCTGCCCCTGTCGGGTGTAGAGAACAGCATGGAAAACCAGCAGAATAACCGCGTGGATTTTTTCAATCTGGATCTGACTGTTGGCGTGCCAAAAGGTTGGCTTGTTGCCGGGCCTGGAAGACGTACTAAGGCAGGTGAAGATGGTAAATATGACCTGTACCGTTTTACCCCTCCCTCTGTAGTGCCTGAGGTAGCACTTTTTGCATCTGAGTATGAGAGCCGTTCATATGAAACAGATGGTATACTTATGGAGCTTCTTGTCCATAAAAAACATATGAAAAATCTTGATGTGCTGGCCGATACAAAAGAGAAGATCAGTGAATATATTGGTACAACCTTGAGGGAGGTAAAAGAGGCAGGGCTATGCTACCCATACGATGGCCTTACCCTTGTTGAGGTGCCGACTGTTTTACGCACCTATGGCGGAGGGTGGCGTCTTGATACGCTTCAGGCAATGCCCGGTATCATGCTTTTAAAGGAGCTCTCTCTCCCCACGGCCCGCTTTGACTCCGCATTCAGGAACCCTGACAGGTTTAAAAACCAGGAGGGTGGCATAGCAAAGGCCAAATGGGACAGGCTTATGACCTATTTCCAGAATGACTTTTCAGGCGGAAATATCTTTACCGGTACAGCAAGGAATTTTTTCCTGTTCCAGACATCTGCAAGCGGGCCTGAAGCAATGCCTCTCAATTTTGTGATGGACACCCTTACAGGTCTTGTGCTGGCAGACACAAAGGGATATTTTTCTGCACATATATTTGCAGAGGGTAATTCGATAAACCAGATTATATCAAATGTGCTTGTGAGTTATTTCCAGCTTAGAAATGCAGGCTTAAGTGATACCATTTTAAACTCCACAATAAGGACAAGGACATCGCGCCCTGTAGTATGGGAGAAGGCGCTTGATGAATCACTTATTGATGTTGATCCGTGGGAGGAACCGGCTGATACAGTTGATTACCTGATATTAAAGGGTTATGCGGTGGCAGATTCTATCTACAAGACACTCGGAAGGGAAAAGAGTGCAGCACTTCTTGCATCCATGCGAAAGAATCTTACCGGAGGTGGTTTTACAGTCTCAGATGTGAAAATCGCTTTAAGTGAACAGGGTTATGACATGGATGCATCCCTTGGTGACTGGCTGGGCAGTACCGGGCTTCCCGGTTTTGTAGTGCAGGAGGCAAAGGCATATCGCATAGCGGATGACACAAACGGGAGCCCCAGGTACCAGCTTCTTTTTACAGTGAGAAATGATGAACCTGTGCCTGGTACTTTTTACTTTGCATATTATTATACAGCGCAGAACCAGAGACCTGAATTAATAGCAGGAGAGACCATTCACCTCGCAGGGAGGCATGCCATCCAGTATGGCACAATAGTATCCAGGCTTCCCAGCATGTATTTTCTTGCCCCTGTGCTTTCCTATAACAGGAGCACCTTTGAGCTTCAAATGGCGCCTGTTAATCATGAGCATATCGTTGATGCGGAGATTATAGAAGGGGTTAAGGATATCCCATGGGAAATTCCCTCTTCATCTTCAATAGTGGTGGATGACCTTGATGAGGGGTTCAGCACCCTTCATGAAGGGAAAAAGGGCAAGGGATTACGGGTCAGGGCAAAGGATAAAGAGAAAAAGGATACGGATCAGGGTTTGCCCTACATCTCATATAATGTATTGCCACGGGGATTAGGACTTCCCAGTGAGTGGACCCGCATAAGTAACGGTATGTCCTATGGGAAATACCGCCATACAGCCGCCTATATCAGAAAGGGTGAGGGGGCAAAAAAGGCGCTCTTCAGTGCGGAGCTGCCACAGTCCGGTGCGTGGGATATTGAGATATATATACCAATGAGAACCATCTTTACGGGGAGGAAATGGGGGAGATGGAGTGGTGTTATAATTGATAAGAACGGAGACAGGTATCAGCTTGAGTTTGATTCAAAGGCCGGAACTGAAGGGTGGAATCTGGCTGGAAAATATGACCTGCCCCAGGGTGCAGTCACCCTTGAGCTCTCAGATTTGACAGACGGGGATATGGTGGTGGCCGATGCAATACGTTGGACACCTTCTGCTGGAAATTAATAAAGGAGCATCCATAAACTAAGGTTTTTGTATGAAAGCGATCAGCCATCAATGTTCAGCTTTCAGCAAAAGGCATATAAAACAAAGATTTGGCTGACAGCTGATAGCTGAATGCTGAAAGCTTAATCCGGGAAAAACCGTTTCTGGATGGACACTAAGGAGCTTAAATGAAAATGAATCAGTCTGTTATTGGGGTTTTATTAATTATCTGCATCGCCTTTTCAGGTTTTCTTTCAGGGTGTTCACGTGACGAGGGCCGTGACGACAAGATAGAATTCCTTGTGCCTGTAACCGTTTCAACGGTAGGCAAGATGGATGTTGAAGAGAAAATAACTGCAACAGGCACCCTTCGCACCACAAAGGTGGCGCGGCTGGAGGTGGAGACAGGGGGCATACTTGAATTTTTGACAAATAAAGAGGGCAGGCGTTACAGGGAAGGGGACAGTGTAAAGGCAGGCGATGTAATCGCCCGTATAACAGGCGATGATGTGCGCCTTGCTGCTAGAAAAGAGGCGACCCTGCAGAGATTTGAGACTGCAAAGGATGAATATGAATCAACAAAAAAGCTCTATGATGACGGGTTCAAAAGCAGGGCGGAGTTGCTCAAGATGCAGTCAGGCCTTGAGGATGCAAGGATTGACTATGAAAAGAGCCTTAATGCTGAAAAACGAAGTCAGCTCACCACCCCCATTGATGGTATTATTCTGAGGCTTGCAAGGGACAGGGATAACCAGAGCCAGCCCATTGCTGTAGGGCAGTATGTAAACCCCGGATTTGAGGTTGCGCGCATAGCGCCAACCGATATCCTTGTCGCGGATGTGGATCTTGTTGCACAGGATGTGGCAAGGGTGACAGAAGGGTTGCCCGCAAGGGTCAAAAACTATGCATGGAAGAATGAGGAGTTTAATGGCAGGGTTGTCAGGCTTGATCCTGTAATAGACCCGGTCACAAGGGCGCTAAAGGCCGAAATAGAGGTGGAGAACCATGATGCAAAATTGAGGCCAGGCATGTTTGTTGAGGTAACCATTATCAGGGAACAGAAAAAAGATGTACCCGCTGTTCCCCGTGAGGCGGTTGTAAACAGGGGCGGCAAATGGGTTGTATTTGTACTCAGCGGGCAGAGGGTCGTAAGAAAGGATGTGCTCCTTGGTCTGGGTGATGATAATATTGTTGAGATCCGTGAAGGGCTCTCCGGGGGCGAAAGGGTAGTCACAAGGGGCCTTGAGACACTGGAAGATCAGACACGCGTCCGTGTTACAGGAACCAATTAATATCATGTTAGCTCTAGCACGATTCGCAACAAGGCGTCCGGTGGCTGTAACAGTGGTTGCGGCAGCCATTATCATGCTCGGATGGATATCACTTAAAGGTCTCCCCCTTGATCTTTTGCCTGATATCCAGAGCCCTACCATACTTGTCTCTGTAAAATCAGGTGACAGGCCCCCCACAGAAATGGAGAGGCTCTATGGCAAACAGGTGGAGCAGAGGCTCTTTACTGTAAAGGGAATAAGGTCAATAAACCAGGTAGCCAGGGCGGGAAACCTCATTGCCCGTGTCACATTTGAATGGGATGCGGATATGGATATGGCCCTTGTGGATATCCAGAAGGCTATTACCCCCATCTCATCGGATGAAGATGTGGATGAGGTGGTTGTACGGAGGCAGGACCCGCGTGAACTCCCGGTCATCACGATAGGTCTTGTGGCAAAGGGGGAGCTTCCCGGTCTTACAGAGCTGAAAAAGATAGCTGAAAGGATGGTCGCTCCGGCCCTTGAGCAACTCGAAGGGGTGGCAGAGGTAAGGGTAACCGGCGGCAGGGAGGAGGAGGTAAGGATTGTTGTGGACCGCTACCTGATGGAGGCCCACTCAATAACAATGGCCGAGCTTGAAAGCCGTATCAGGTCAGCCAATATTGATATTAATGCGGGAACCCTTGAAGAGGGAGAGACTGTATATCTTGTAAGGGGTTTGTCCCGGTTCAATAATACGGATGATATTGCCCGTGTTGTAATCAAGTATGACAGGGATGCAGGCGAAAAACCCATACCGGTGAGGGTCGGTGATATCGGCAGGGTCATGATTACTGACAGGGATATCCGTGACCTGGTTCTTGTAAATGGCAAAGAGGGTATAAGCCTTTCAATATACAAGGAGGCAGGGGCCAATACAGTAAAGGTGTCGCGCAATGTGAAGGATGCCCTCAAAAACCTGAACAGGGAGCTTAAGGGCATGGAGTTCAGCATGGTCAGTGATGAGGCCGCCCTGGTTGAAGATGCGATAAATGATGTTGAAAGCGCCGCTGTTATCGGTATCTTTCTTGCGGTAATTGTGCTCTGGTTTTTTTTAAGGTCATTCAGTTCAACCGTGATAGTGGCATCCGCAGTGCCGGTCTCTCTCATGGCAACCCTCTTTGCAATGCATTTTTTCGGACACAGCCTTAACCTTATGACCCTCGGAGGCATGGCCCTTGGGGCAGGCATGCTTGTGGATAATGCCATTGTGGTAATAGAGAGTATCTTTCGAAGAAGGGAGGCAGGAGATACCCCCTATGATGCCGCCTCAAAGGGGGCAGCGGTTGTTGCGGGGGCAATTGTCTCCAGCACCCTTACCACCTGTGTGGTATTTCTGCCTGTGCTTTTTATAAAGGGGCTTGCCGCAAGGCTTGTATCCGGCATATCCTTTACAGTCATAGTCTCTCTTGTCTCATCCCTCGGGGTGGCGGTCTTTCTGATACCGGCCCTGGCAAAATGGTTTTTACCAAAGGATGCCACAAAGGAGGTAAACCCCGGAAAGGGAAAGATAGAATCTGTTGTCTCACGCCTGCTTGAACGGCCATACCTTGTGCTTACTATCAGCATATTACTTGTGGCGGGCTCACTATTTGCCCTTGCGGGGCTTAAAAGCGAGCTGATGGCGCCCGGAGACCCAAGGCAGTTTTCCATACGTATAACAGGAGCTCCCGGGCAGAGGGTGGCCGCTACAAAAAATATGGTATCTGTTGTGGAAGATATAATACGTAAGGCCGCAGGGGATGACCTTAAGGTAATACTCTCCGAGGTGGGTAGACTCCCTGATGACGCAAATTTTATACGTGAAGAGCAGACAGGAGAAAACAGCGCCAGGATACTCATAAACCTCAGAACAGATGGCAGGACAGCAGGCCAGGTGGTTAGAGCCGCATCACCCATGATGTCGGGGCTTCATAATATGGAGGTTACATGGGAACTGGGCACATCGGCCATAGCAAGGGCGATTGGCAATACCGGCCCGCCCATACAGGTTGAGATATCGGGCCAGTCTGTTGATGAGCTGAGGAGGGCCACAGGGGAGGTGCTTGAAAATTTAAAGAGAGTGCCTGAGCTCTGGAATATCCGCTCATCCTTTGAGGGCGGCGCGCCTGAGCTTCATGTAATACTTAACCGCACCCTGTGTGACGGCCTTGGGGTTGACATAGAGATGGTTTCGCGGGTGATAGAGGCTGCCCTTGATGGAAAGGTAGTGACCAGGATGACAACTGGTGATGAGGAGAGGGATGTTGTCTTGAGGGTTGAACATGGCGCAGGGTTTGATCTTGAATCCATACCATTTACCACCTCAAGGGGTGAAAGGCTTACCATCGGGGATATTGCTGATTTTGTAAAGGCAGAGGGTGCGCTTGAGATATTCAGGAGAGATCAGAAAAGGGTCGCAATGGTAAGCGCAAGGATCATGGAGGGGGTGGATTATCCGCAGGCAAGGGATGCCGCCTACTCGGTTATTAAAAATATGGAGCCCGGCCCGGGTTTAAGCATG
Source organism: Desulfatiglans sp. (assembly GCA_012513605.1). Lineage (NCBI taxonomy): Bacteria > Pseudomonadati > Thermodesulfobacteriota > Desulfobacteria > Desulfatiglandales > Desulfatiglandaceae > Desulfatiglans > Desulfatiglans sp. The sequence continues at coordinate 18,020 of JAAZBV010000027.1, forward strand.
AGGCTTATCGGAGAAGAGGAGGAGAGGGCCAAGACCTTTTCCGAGCTCGAGTGGGCAGGCATAATGGCTGTTATTCTTGTGTTCATGGTGCTGGCAGGCACCTTTGAATCCTTTCTTCACCCGTTTACAGTGCTTTCCGCTATCCCCTTTGCACTTATAGGGGTTGCCGCTGTCCTTGTGCCGGGAGGAAGACCCATAGGGATCATGGAGGCATTAGGGCTTATTGTGCTCACAGGTATTGCTGTGAATGATGCAATACTTATGGTTCAGACAGCCCGTCAGCTTGTTAATGAGGGTCTTGAACGGAAACCGGCTCTGGCTAGGGCTGCATCGATCAGGCTGAGACCCGTTATAATGACATCCTCAACCACAATATTAGCCCTTCTTCCCCTTGCGCTGGGCATAGGTGAAGCGGCCCAGCTCAGGGCCCCTATGGCCATTACAATTATCGGGGGCATTGCCGCTTCCACGCTCGCCTCCCTCTTTGTAATACCATGCCTCTATCTGGTACTCGACAAACTGCATATCAAAAGGGCCAGGGCATGAACTGGTATAGCATACCTGTAAAAAGGCCTGTGGCCACGGCCATGTTTTTCTGCGCTATCCTGCTCCTGGGCATAATAGGGTGGCTGAGGATCCCTGTTGAGCTTATCCCTGACATTGAGGGAGACAGCATCCATATTGAATTCGGAAGGGTGAACAGCGAGCCTGAGGTGGTTGAGCGCGAAATCCTTATCCCCCTTCAGGAGAAGGCCTCCACACTTGAGGGTATAAAGGAGACATTCGGCAGAATCAGCGGGTCAAACGGCTCACTGGATATTAATTTTAAGCCGGGCACGAACATTAAGATAAGGCAGCTTGATCTCCAGCGTATAGCAGCGGAGCTTAACAGGGAGCAGCCAAGGGGATCATACATAAGCGTCGGCGGTCAGGACTTTTCCATGATAAGCCGGATCGTCATGAGCATACAGGTCATTGGCGGTGATGATACAGACAGCCTGAGGAGTTTTGTCGAGGAGAATATAGAGTCACGCATTGCAGCGGTAAATGGCGTAGCCAGGGTCTTTGTGATGGGCGGCGCACCTGAAGAGATAACCATAAGGGTTGACCCTGATAAATGCTCTGCACTGGGCATATCACCACAGGAGGTGTCAACAACCCTTTCACGATCTGTTCAGAGGCTAAAATTTCTGGGGGGGCTTGAAGATAGTTCAATGCGAACCCCTGTTATACTGGATGGCAGGCCCAGAGGTGTGTATGAACTGGGTGAGTTAAGGATAAATCCTGAAAGGGCGGTGCTCATACGCCATGTAGCCGATGTCTCAAAGGGTACAGGCAGAAATGAGAGCATATACCGTGTAAACAGCAAACCATCCGTGGCCCTCCTGGTATTCAAGGAAGAGGGGGCAAATCTGGTTGCTCTGGGTAAAGATATAAGGGGGCGTCTTGCAGAGCTTAAAAGGGAATTCCAGCCATACGGCATTGATTTTTTAACAGGGTTTGATGCGGCAAAGACAGTTGAAAAGCAGATAGACCGCTTAAAGAAACTTGCTTTGAGCGGGTTTATTATCTCCCTTGTTATACTCTTCCTTTATATAAAAAGGTTCAGGGCGCTTACAGTCGTGGCGGTTGCAGTGCCTGTCAGCCTCCTCTCTTCCATGGCCTTTCTCTATACAGGCGGATATACGCTAAATCTTATAACACTTATCGGGCTTGCTGTGGGCGTGGGCATGCTTGTTGATAACAGCATTGTTGTCTATGAGGCGGTTCAGCGGAGGCTTGAAAGGGGGGTTGACCCTGACCGGGCCGCAGGAGATGGCATACGGATAACCTTCAAGGCCATACTTGCTGCCACAGCGACAAACGCAGTTGTATTCCTGCCCGTTTTCTTTCTTGTGGAGAGCGCCATGCTGAGGGGGGTGATGAAGTTTTTAGCCGCTGCCATACTTATCCCCATGGGGTCATCGCTCCTTGTTGCAACGGGTCTTGTCCCCCTTTTAAGCAGGAAATTTGCCGCGCCTGCTGCAATGGATCAGCTTAAAAGAGTAAAAAAACGCAGGGAGCTCTATGCAGGGCTTCCTCTGCCTGACAGATGGCGTGACCTCTTTACTGGGCTTTTAAAGAATTCCATGAGGAATCCTGCTGCATGGATCACCATGATAGCAGCAGCGGTAATATTTACAGTGATTGTGGGTCTGCCCTGGGTCACTTTAGGCACAGGAAACCAGGAGGCAAGGGAAGCGGAGGAGATACAGCTCTCTATTGATGTGCCTCCAGGGGATTCCCTTGAATCAATAAGCAGGGATATCTATTCTCTTGAACAGGTGGCCCTTAAGATAGAGGGGGTTGAATCTGTTGAGAGCATGATTCAGGAAAAAAACAGCACCCTTACCATCAGGCTTGTTGAAAAGGGGTTGCGCCCCCCTGAGCTTACAGCCCCCTTTGTGAGAGGTAAGATTAATAATGCTGCCAGCAGGCTCAAAGGATTTACTGTCAGGTCAGAAAGCACAGCCGGACAGGGCAGGGGCAGGCAGGGTTCCGGCGCTGCCACACTTATGGGTCAGGGACAATCGGAGGTTGTACTTTCAGGCCCTGACTCAAAAAAACTGATGGATATTGCAGTCGCATTAAAGGAGCGTCTTGAGTCAGTCCCTGATATCGGGGAGCATGGGGTGCAGATATCATCAACACCCGGTCAGGATGAGATACACATAATCCCTGATCACAGGATACTGAACAGCCTTGGGCTCTTCTCTGATCAGGTATTTATCATGCTGAGGCTGGCGCTCTCCAGGGAAGGCACACAGATGAGCGCAGGCACAATAGAGGCAGAGGGAAAAGAGATACCGATTGTCATCAGGAGCACTAAAACAGGGACAGTCAACCTGAGCCAGAGGATGGAAGGGCTCAGGATAAATACCTCTGCCGGTGTCATAACACTCGGGTACATATCTGATGCCCGAAAGATGCCTCCCCCGAATGTGATAGAGCACCGCAATGGGAGGCGGGAGATGAGGGTAATGTATTCACTCAAGGCGGGCGCCCCATCCACAGGGCCGGCCCGCGAGGCGCTGGATGATGAGATCCTGAGCATGATAGAGTCTGTGCCTGTGCCTGAGGGTTATATAATTGACCCCTCTGAGAATAACGAGACAGCGAGCATGGCAAGGCGTATCCTTATTCCTATAGCGCTTCTGCTCTTCGCGGTACTTGCCATTACATTTGAATCCCTTACAATGCCCCTCCTTGTAATGCTTGCAGCCCCGCTTACCATAATCGGGGCAATATGGGCGCTCTGTTTTGCGGGAATGCCCCTCTTCAGCCCCATGGCTATCGCCGGCGTTGTTGTGCTCATGGGGATCATGGTAAACCCTGCCATACTTCTTGTGGACAGGATGCAGACGAGGGTGCTTGGAAGCGGTTGGTCAGCAGGGGCTGCGGCCCTCGCAGCGGTGAGAGAAAGGTCAAGGCCGGTATTGATGACAACGGCCACTACCATAGCAGGCCTTTGGCCCCTTGCAATCTCTACAGGCACTGAGAATGAGATGTGGCCACCTTTCGCGGTCGTGATCATGGGGGGGCTTGTCACCTCAGGTCTCCTCATTCTTCTGGTTATCCCCATAGGGTTTGTCTTCTTAAGCCGGATAGACAGGATATTCGGGAGGCTCGGGCCATGGATAACTGTAGCATGGATATGTGCTACAACTATTGTCATGACGCCTCTTATATATTTTGAACAGATAACCAGTATGACATGGCAGATAACCACAACCATACTGATTGCATCGGTGTTCCTGGGTATATTTGTACTCATCTTCCGCAAACCTGAGCTGCCTCAACCCTCTGAAGGTGTTGAGGTGGAGGTAAAATATATTCACAAGATATATGGCAGGCCCGGACCAATAGGTAAGGCCATCAGGGCAGGGGAGCATTTTACCTTAAAGGTGCTTAACCGCGGAGGAAAGCCATTTTTACCTCATGATGTTATCCAGCCAATGATAACAGTTATAGTGCTTCTTATGGGGGTGTCATATCTTGCCTTTTCATTAAGCACTATTTTCTGGCGTCTCATCTTTTCATTTGCCGGGGCTGTCTTACTCATAAGGCTGCTCTCACTGATACGAAAACTGCGTGGCAGATGTGATGAAAAGGGGAATGCGTTACCGGGCGGGATTGAAAACATGCTCGCTACCATTATCCCCTGGGGTGTCCTCTTGCTGAACGGGCTTTTCTATTATGCTGCGCCTGTGTCTGTTGGTAAGCACCCGCGCATGGCGCTATTCCCCATGCTGCTCATAGCCTTACTGATTATTTTCATTCAGGCAGGCAGAAAGACCGCAAAGGATCTTTCCTCTGGCAGGGTGAAAAAAGGGTTTGAAACAGGTTTTATCTACCGGATGAAGCTCCTCTGGCGAAGTATGTGCAGGCTCATTTTTGGTCTTGATCTGCCAAGGGATGAACATCAGGCCCTTAAGAACATTAACTTCAGGGTAGAAAGGGGCATGATAGGTATACTTGGCCCAAATGGGGCCGGTAAAACAACACTCTTAAGGGCAATAGCAGGCATACTTGAGCCGACTACAGGTGCAATAACACTCGGTGGAGTGCCACTTAAAAAGATCAGGAGGTACCTCGCCAACTGGGTTGGGTATCTGCCCCAGGATTTCGGCCTGCCTAAAAACCTTACAGGCAGGGAATACCTCGAGTACTATGCCCTGTTATACAGGATAGATGAAAAGGATAAGATAATTGAAAGGGTAAATTTCCTCCTTACCGAGGTGGGGCTCGCTGAACAGGCGGATAAACAGATCGGAGATTATTCAGGCGGTATGCGCCAGCGTGTAGCGGTTGCGCGCACACTTTTAAGGCTTCCACCCGTGATTATTGTTGATGAACCTACAGTGGGGCTTGACCCCAAGGAGCGTATAAGATTCCGCAATCTTCTGTCCAGACTGGCGGAGACAAGAATAGTGCTCTTTTCCACCCATGTTGTTGAGGATGTGGCAGTGGCATGTGAGAGGGTTATTGTGCTTTCAAAGGGAGAGAAGCTCTTTGATGGCGAGCCAGGCCTGCTCGCATCTGTAGCTGATGGAAAGACATGGGAGATGCAGATCAGGGAGGGCGAAGAAAACAGGCTGCCGGAGAATGCCATTGTGGTGGATCAGGTGCCAGAGGCCGATGGTTTATACCATATCAGGATACTCTATCATGAGTCCCCGGCCCCTGATGCAAAGGCTGTTTCCCCCAATCTGCAGGATGGGTACCTGGAGCTTGTGGGGACGAGAAGGAAGAGGGTAGTTTAAAAGATGAATGTTGAACATCGAACATTGAACACTCAACGTCGAATGGGACAGGGAATTCAAGGTTCAATGTTCAAAGTTGGACAGTCGATTTTTTAAAGGACATTTTGAAGTTTTTGTTTTTCATTCAAAGTTCGAAGTTGAAAGTTCGATGTTCGACGTTCAGTTTTTTTATTTAGGATTATATATATGCTGATCAAATTTAAAACCTATCTCCAGCTAATGATCTACTCGGGCCGCCTTATGGCAGGCAAGCGGTTCTGGATAGTCATATTTCTGCCCCTTATCTGGCCTGTTTTGAAAGCGCTGTTTGTCGGGATCGGATGGAGTGAAGCAAAATTTAACCCTGCTGACGCACATATGCTTATCTCTTTGCCCCTCTCAGTTGTTGCAATGGGGCTGGGGCTACGCATCATCGCAGGGGAGATAGACAGCAGGACACTTGAGATTGCCTACACGGTGCCCGGCGGGTGTCACCGTGTATGGCTTGCCAAGATAGCAACCTGCCTTTGCCTGCTCTTTGCCAGCGAGGTGCTGCTTGCCCTATTTACAATGATCTTTCTTGTATCTGTTTCAATAGGGACATTCTATGGAGCGCTCCAGGCCGCTATGTTTTACCTTGTCATGGGTATGGGGCTTTCAGCCTTTTTCAGGAGTGAGATAACAGGGGCTATGGCGACTATTGTCTTTTTTGCACTGGGGTTTATGGCCAGTTCAGTCCGCATATCGCCATTTTTTAATCCCCTTGCATTGAGCCCTTCTGAAAAGGCACAGGCGGTTACCTATGCAATTCAGAACAGGATATTTTTTATAATTCTTATTGTGGTTATAACACTGCTCACCTTCCTGCGTGTGGAAAGAAGGGAAAAGATGCTGAGGGATTAAGATTTATTTAAAGTTTTTGATTTTCATTCGAAGTTCAGAGTTCGATGTTGGATGTTCGATGTTTGAAGATGAACGTTGAACATCGAACGTCCAACTTTGAACATCCAATGTTTAATTTTAAATCTGTTGATAACTTGAATCATTTTGTTCTCATGGAGGTATGTTCAAATGTTTAAAAAATTGTCGTTTAAAAAATTGATAACCTTATTTATTACATTTTTAACCTGCATGTTCATGTTCGGGGGCTGCACATATGTGGATAAGATCAAGGAGTTAAACTCAACCCCTGCCATTATGGTCATTCCTGCTGAAAAGGTGCAGCAGATAGATGTGATTGAGCTTAAAAAGGCACCTGAAGAAGAGATTGTGAAGCCGGAAATGGCAGAACCTGAGAAGGCTGAGTATACACTTTCGCTTGAGGAGTGCCGTGCCCTTACACTTGAGAATAATCTTGATCTGAGGGTACAGCTTATTAGCCCGACTATTGAAAAAGAAAATGTAAAACAGGCAGAGGCAAGCAAGTTTGAGGCCACCTTTACCGGTAACACAAGTTATTCTAAAGATAATACCCCGACAGATTCGCTTCTGGTAGGCTCCAGCAGTGAAAGGGTAAGTATCAACCTTGGTGTAGATATCCCCTTAAGCACAGGCGGAACAGTCTCCTTTGATCTGGCCGATAACCTGAATAAGACCAATTCAACATGGGCAACATTGAACCCCTCCTATAATTCAGGTCTCAGCGCCTCCATCAGTCAACCCCTTTTAAAAAATGCAGGCCGCAGGGCATTTACTTACTCTATCCGCCTTGCACAGTATAACAGCTCCATGAACGATCTGAGGACAAAGCTTGGTGCCATGCGTATAATAGCCGATGCAGATAGGGCCTACTGGGGTCTTTATGCAGCAAGAAAGATGCTTGATGTAAGAAAACAGCAGTATGAACTTGCAAAGGCCACACTTGAGGAGACAGAACGTTTTGTTGAGGTGGGCGTAAAACCCAGGATCGAGATAATAAGGACCAAGAGAGATCTTGCAGATAAACTCACAGCAATTATAGATGCAGAAAATATGGTCAGGGAAAGGGAGAGGGATCTTAAACGCATGCTCAATAAAAAAGGGCTTGGTATGGAGACAAAGACTGTCCTGATCCCATCCTCTTTGCCTGACCCTGTGCGTTATGAACTTGACAGAGATAATATGGTAAAAAATGCCCTTGAAAACCGCATGGAACTCCTTGAGCTTGAGCTTCAGCTTGAAATGGACAGCATGACTATAGAGTATAATCGCAACCAGACGCTTCCTGATCTGTCATTTGAGTACAGGTATAATATTGATGGACTTGGGGCTGACAGGAGTGATTCATATGATATGCTTACTGATAATGATTATCATGACCACCAGGTCGGCTTACGTATGAATATACCTATTGGCAATAAAAGGGCCAAAAGCGAACTCAGGAAGTCCATTTATCAGCGTGCAAAAAACCTTTCCTCAAAAGAGAGTAAAGAGGCTGAGATCAAAAACGATGTCTTGAATAAGATAGATAAAGTGGAGGCGAAATGGCAGAGCATACTGGCAAGCAGGCAGAGCACAATACTGTCGGATGAGCAGTACAGGGCGGAAAAACGGCAGTATGAACTGGGGCTTGTGAGCTCAAGGGAGGTCATGGATGCACAGACCAACCTTGCAGCGGCACAGAGTTCAGAGATTACCGCTTTAACAGATTATCAGACAGCCCTTATTGACCTCGCCTATGCCACAGGTACACTCCTTGGCGCAGCAAAGGTAGAGTGGGAGCCGGTTGTACCTGCGGAATAGCGGGGTTTAGAACGATTGATCTCTGTTATTACGATTAATAAATGTAGGGACACCTGTGTGCCTGCCCGGCGATAGTGATTCACATCATCAAATGCCGGGAGGACACGCAGGTCCACCCCTACTTGGGTTAGTAGATATCTCAGTAACAACATCTTTCCCGGTTTAATTAATTTATTCCGTCATGTAAAAGATAGCATTACCCGATTGTATTATTTTAAGGTATAGGCTAATAATATGGACATAATACTGTATATAAGATTGAAAGGAATTTAAGTATTAAGATGACAAATGAATTATTAAACCTGGAAAAATACTTTGAAAGAATAAATTACACAGGCGGCACAAAGGCAACCGAAGAGACACTCCATGATCTTCATATCTGCCACACATTAAATGTGCCATTTGAAAACCTTGATGTTTTTTACAGCATGCCCCCGCTCCTTGATGAATTCTCTCTGTATAATAAGATAGTCCTTAACCGGCGCGGCGGATACTGCTTTGAGATGAATGGAATATTCTCCATTGTCCTTAAAAAGATGGGTTTTAAGGTTACTGATCTCCTTGCTAGGGTCACCATTGACGGTGTGAACTATACCACCAGGACCCACCAGGTGCTCCTTGTGGAAACAGGTAATACAAGGTGGCTCGCTGATGTCGGGTTTGGTAATGACGGCCTGATTGCACCTCTGCATTTAGATATTGAGGGGGGGCAGATTCAGTTTGCCCATGAATACAGGGTGATCAAGGAGACAAGGTTTGGCGGTTACCTGCTCCAGAAAAAGGGAGGGGATACCTTTAACAGCCTCTATGCATTTACTCTGGAGGCATGTTCCCCGGATGATTTTGTAATGTCCAACCATTTTACAGCAACATTCCCCGGCTCATTCTTCAAGATGATGCGCATGTGCACCATGCCAACCAGGGAGGGTCGCATTACCCTCACAGATACCCATTTCAAGGTGGTAAAAAATGGTGATATATCTGAAACAGGTTTAAAAAATGGTGAGTTCCAGCTTTTACTGAAACAGCATTTCAGTCTTGATCTTGACCATGTGAAGACCGTGAAGGAATAATGCTCCTCATTCATCCACCAGTTGCCAAGCCCTGCGAACCCCCTGCGGGTATTGCAAGGCTTGCAGGGGTTATGGGTGATTACCCTGTTACTGTGATTGACGCCAATCTGGATATCATTCTGCGTTCGATGCATGTAGAGATGAATGCTGATGATACATGGACACGAAGGGCAAAAAAAAACCTTGATGCCCATCTTGATTATCTTAAAAAAAATAAACAGTGGAACGTAGACAGATACATAAGAGCAGTGATGGATATTAACCGCCTGCTGGAAAGGTCTGTTCAATCACCAGGCATCAGGGTTAATCTGGGTGATTACCAGGATAAAAACCTATCCCCTGTAAAAAGCATGGATCTTTTACAGGCCGCAGAAACACCTGAAAAGAGCCCGTTTTATCCCTTTTTTAAAGATGCATTTATCCCCCATGATGATGGCCTCATAGGTATATCACTTAATTTTCTGAGCCAGGCCCTCCCTGCCTTTGCCATAACAGGATATTTAAAAAGAGAGTACCCAGGGGTAAAGATCATAATGGGTGGTGGACTTATTACCTCTTGGATGAAAGGCCCTGGCTGGAGAAACCCTTTTAAGGGGCTGGTGGATGAGATGGTGGCAGGTCCCGGAGAGGGCTATCTACGTGGGCTTTTAAATATGGGTATATCTTCAACCCATGTAAGGCCAAGCTATGACCATTTTTCTGCAAATGATTATCTTTCCCCTGGGTTTATTTTACCCTACAGCGCCTCAAGCGGCTGCTGGTGGCAGCGGTGCCGGTTTTGCCCTGAAAGGGCAGAGGGGAATCCTTATAAGCCGATATCTCCTGATGCTGTGCTGGATGATCTCTCGTTGCTCATAGCTAAACACCAACCCTCAATGGTACACATACTTGATAATGCCATCAGCCCTGCCCTGCTAAAACGTATAATAGAACGCCCGCTCAATACACCGTGGTACGGGTTTGTGCGCATAACCGATCATTTTAAAGACGCTGAATTCTGCATGGGGTTAAAGCGGTCAGGGTGTGCCATGCTCAAGATAGGCATAGAATCAGGGGATCAGGGTGTACTTGATGCACTGGATAAGGGGATGAATCTTGAAACAGCATCCATTGCCCTTAAAAACCTGAAGAATGCTGGCATCTCTACCTATCTCTATTTCCTGTTTGGGACACCCCCTGAAGGCATGGAAGAGGCGCAACATACAATGGAATTTGTAAAGCATCATCATGAGTATATAGGGTTTATGAACCTTGCTATATTTAATATGCCAGTGAGCAGCCCTGATGCAGTTAAATACGCCACAGGTGAATTCTATGAAGGAGACCTTTCTCTCTATTCAAGCTTTAAACACCCGAAGGGGTGGGACAGGGGAAAGGTAAGGGCGTTCCTTGATAATGAATTCAGAAAAGACCCGGGTATAAGGGAGATTGTAAAAAGGAACCCGCCGTTTTTTACATCCAATCATGCGGCATTTTTCTAATACCTCTTGAAAGTTAAACACATCATGTTTTTTACCTGCTATAGTGAAAACGATATAAAAAACATTGTACTCCTATAAAATATTTTGTATTAATCAATGCATGATCAAAACATTAACAAGCTGGATTGGATTTACTGATATAAGGGCATCCAAAGGAGAAGGAAAGGATGGTTATGGCCCTATCTGCCAGACAATCCAGGCAAGAGAATTTGATGAGATTAATCTGATCAGTGATCTTCCTTCAGAAGATACACAAAAATATATCTCATGGCTTAAATCATTTACACAAACTCCGATAATCCTGCATACAGAGAATTTAACCAGCCCCACAAATTTTGGAGAAATATATGAGGCTGTAACAAGGGTTATCAAGGACGTTCAAACACGAAAGGGGAAAGATGTTTCTTTATCTTTTCACTTAAGCCCCGGCACACCGGCGATGGCTGCTGTATGGATAATCCTTGCCAAAACACGTTTTCCTGCGGAGCTAATAGAATCTTCACAGCAGGAAGGAGTAAAAACAGCATCCATTCCCTTTGATATATCAGCAGAATTTATTCCTGAATTATTACGAAAACCGGATAACCAGCTTGAAAAATTAGCTGAAGGACTTCAACCTGATGCCCCAGAGTTCTCACATCTGATACATAGAAGTCAAGTAATGAAACGGATTGTTTTAAAAGCACAGCGGGTTGCTCCCCGTTCAGTACCAGTGCTCATAGAAGGTGAATCCGGAACTGGCAAAGAACTTCTTGCCAGAGCAATTCACCAAGCGAGTGCAAGGAGTGAAGGCCCATTTATTCCTGTTAACTGCGGAGCTATTCCTGATGAACTGGTTGAAACAGAACTCTTTGGTCATGAGAAAGGGGCTTTCACCGGGGCTGATAAATTAAGAATAGGATATTTTGAAGCTTCACAGGGTGGCACACTTTTCCTTGATGAGATTGGTGAGTTACCTATTCATGTCCAGGTAAAACTTTTAAGAGCCCTTCAGGAAAAAGAAATATACCGTGTTGGTTCCACAAAACCCATCTCATTTGATGCAAGAATAATATCTGCCACCAACCGTGATCTTTTACACGAAATAAAAGAAAAAAGATTCAGGGAAGATTTGTTTTACAGAATCGCAGTTGCGATCATTAAAATTCCGCCATTAAGAGAGCGAAGTGGAGATGTCAGCCTAATAATTGATTACCTTCTTAAACAGATAAATAAGGAAAGCGAAAACGAACCTGGGTATAAACATAAGAAAATTTCTGCCGGAGCTAAAAACCTTATGCTTCAATATGCCTGGCCTGGAAATGTCAGAGAGCTGCAAAATACTATTATGAGGGCAGCAATCTGGTCAGGTGAAGAGAATATCAGCCAGGAGGATATTAAGGAAGCCATGATCCCGATATCTCTTTCGAGTGGAGATGATCTACTGAATATGTCAATAAAGGATGGTGTTAACCTTCCGGAAATAATGGGAAAAGTTGCGCAGCATTATTTGAGAAAGGCCATGGATGAAGCCAATGGTAATAAGACAAAGGCAGCACAGCTTGTAGGGTTACCTAACTACCAGACATTTACCAACTGGCTACAGAAGCATAATCTAATTTGATACCTGGCACGGCAGTTGCTATATAGCCGGATATGAACGGAATTATTATGAAGTCAATAAATTTTGAGTTTCTTCGTGATAGATGGCCCGAGCTCTCAAGTCTTGGTGGCTTTGCAGAGAGGTATGCCTGGCCTGACCCTGAAAGTGCGTTTGTTAAACTCCGTTCATTTATAGAGACAATGATCCATAGGTTTTATGAAATAAATAGCATTACTTTACCTGAACCTGTTTCATTGCACGGGTTGCTTTCCAACAATGATTTTAAAAATGCGGTTCCAAAGGCAGTTCTTAATGCCCTGCATAATATCCGGCTGGCAGGGAACAAGGCCGCCCATGGAGAGACAAGTTCACGTTTTAATTTATTGGATACTCTGAAAGATGCATTCTATCTTGGATGCTGGTTTTTTATAATAAATGGCGGAAAACAGAACGACTGCCCCGATTATATCCAACCGGAAAAACCGGTTGATATTTACAAAAAATCAGAAGAACTGAAAGAGCAGAAAAGAAAAATTCAGGAGGAGCTTGCGTCAAAAGAGTTAGAGATGCAGGAGCTTCTAGACCACCTCGAAGCTGCATGGTCTCAAGCAAGTGCAACTAAAAAGAAGGTTGAAGAACTTGAAGCCATCCTTAACAAAGGGACAGCGGTTGCAGATGCGCTTGGATTTGATGAGGCAACAACTAGAAAGAGATTGATTGATAATGAGCTTGCTATTGCTGGATGGAATGTTGGTACTAATGGTGAAAACACACAAGAAGTTACCCAGGAAGAAGAAGTTTCCAACCAGCCTACCTCAAGCGGAACGGGGTATGCAGATTATGTATTATGGGATGATAATGGTTTGCCCCTGGCTGTTATTGAGGCGAAAAAGACATCGAAAAATGCACAAATAGGACAGGAACAGGCCAGGCTCTATGCTGATGGGCTGGAAAAACAGTATGGTCAGCACCCTGTAATATTCTATACAAATGGCTTTGATATCTTTATCTGGGATGATGCTCAGAATTATCCTCCCAGGCAGTTATATGGATATTATTCAAAAGACAGTCTTCAAAATCTTTTATATCAAAGAAAAAACAGGCTCCCATTAAACCTCTTTTCTCCCAAAAGAGAAATAGTTGATCGTATGTACCAGATAGAAGCAATCAAAAGAGTTACTGAAAAATATACTAATAAGCGCAGAAAAGCTCTGCTTGTTCAGGCTACAGGCACAGGTAAAACCCGTGTGGCAATAGCCCTTACAGAGATGCTATATCGCGCCCACTGGATAATGAGAGTCCTTTTTTTATGTGACCGCAAGGAGTTAAGGAAACAAGCTAAAAATGTTTTTAATGAGTTTCTCAATGAACCTATGACTGTGGTTACAGCAGATACCGCTAATGACCGGAACAAAAGGATATATCTTGCCACTTATCCGGCTATGAAGAGGATATATGATAAATTTGATACCGGCTTTTTTGACCTGATAATTGCAGATGAATCACACCGAAGCATCTATAACCGTTATCAAGATATGTTCCGCTACTTTGACTGCTATCAAATCGGACTCACCGCCACTCCTGTGGATTTTATATCAAGAAACACCTTTAAAATGTTCGACTGTGAGGATAGAACACCAACAGCCTATTATTCCCTTGATAACGCAATAGAAGAAAACTATCTGGTACCGTTTGAAGTTTATGAGCACACAACCAGATTTTTAAGGGAAGGTATTAAGTACAAGGAGCTTACAAAAGAGCAGATAAGGCAGCTTGAGGAAAATGGCGAAGACCCAGAACTGTTTAACTTTGAAAACCAGCAGATAGATAAACAGATATTCAACCGGGATACCAACAGGATGATTATAAGGAATCTGATGGAGAACGGAATCAGGGATGAAACCGGACAACATCCCGGTAAATCAATCATATTTGCCAGAAACCATAATCATGCGGTACTGCTGGCAGAGGTGTTCAATGAGTTATATCCGCAATATGGCGGCAGATTCTGCAGGATAATCGACAATTATGACACGCGTGCAGAGCAGCTCATAGACGATTTCAAGGCTGCAAAAGAAAGCTACCCTATGATAGCCATATCTGTAGATATGCTGGATACAGGTATTGATGTGCCTGAAGTGGTAAACCTTGTTTTTGCCAAACCGGTAAAGTCTATGGTCAAGTTCGAGCAGATGATAGGTCGTGGTACAAGACTGTGTTCTGATCTTTTTGGCCCCGGTATTAACAAGGCCAATTTCAGAATATTTGATCATTGGAGGAACTTTAATTTTTTTGATAGACATTACAAAAAATCAGAACCTTCTGTAAGCAAATCCATTATGGAGCAATTGTTTGAAGCACGTATTGGGTTGTGTAGAACCGCTTTGAATAATGGTGAAACAGAAGGCTTTAACCTTATAGTGCCTTTAATCCGGCAAGACATAGAGATGCTTTCAGAAGATACAATAAGTGTAAGAGAAAAATGGCGTGAAAAACGTACCATGTCAAAAATGGAAATACTCCAGCAATTCTCACCTGCAACAGAGCAGAGTCTTAGAAGAGAGATCGCCCCCTTAATGAAGTGGGTAGATATACATGGTCACACAGAAGCATACCGCTTTGATCTGCTTATAGCTGAAATCCAGGCAGAGCTATTACGAAAATCAGGAAGGTTTTCAGACCTCAAGGATAAAATGTTGGACTGGGTAAGCCGCCTGCAAATGCACTTAAACCCTGTCCGGGAAAAGGTTGCAACTATTAATATGGTAAAAGGCAACAGCTTCTGGGATACTCCTTCAGTAATAGGCTTTGAAAAAGTGCGGGAAGAACTTCGTGGAATCATGAAATATACCGAAAAACAGACATGGGAACCAGCGACACACAAGCATATAGATATCTCTGACACAGATGAAGAATACAGACGGATACCATCAACATTCAGGTTTTCAGATATGCCCGGATTCAGACAAAAGGTTATGGAGGCATTAAGGCTCTTTGATGAAAATGAAACACTTAAAAAGATAAAGGCCGGAAAACCTGTTACAAAATCCGATCTTTCGGCATTAACGTCTCTTGTGCTTACAGGGAATCCGAGCGTGGAACAGGATGTTCTAAAAGAATTTTTTGAAACAGCGGGCCCACTTGATTATGCAATAAGGGGCATTATAGGGATGGATGCGGATGCGGTAAATGAAAGATTTCTTGAATTTATTTCTGCATATCCTTCACTGAAGGCTTCGCAGATCAGTTTTCTTAATCTACTTAAAAACCACATAAGCAGATATGGTTCCATCGAAATAGAGCAGCTTTATGAGCCACCATTTACAACTCTTCACACGGATGGGCTTGATGGTGTATTTGATGATGAAAACATGGTGGAAAAACTTTTAAATATAATCAGTACTTTTCAGCCTAAAGCATATATACCGGGAGAAAGGTCGTATGGTATTAACTGAAAAGCTTAAGGAGTTTTACATAAATGATTACAGGCGAATTACGAAACCAGATAGATAAATTATGGACAGAATTCTGGACCGGAGGAATTGCCAACCCTCTAATGGTCATTGAGCAGATATCCTTTCTTATGTTTGCCAGGCTTCTGGATATAAGAGAAACAAGAGAAGAGAAAAAGGCAATTCGCACACAAAAACCTTTTAATCGTATCTTTCCTGAAGACAAGCAGGATCTGAGATGGTCCCATTTTAACAAAATGACTCCAGCCGAAAGTATGCTCGCTCATGTTAGGGACAAAGTATTTCCCCATTTTAAGGAGGTTGTATTAAACGGCGGTTCCCTGAGTGAATACATGAAAGATGCACAGCTCATGATCCAGAAACCAAACTTGCTTGTTTCTGCGGTAAACATGATAAATAATCTCCCGCTTACAGAAGGTGACACAAAGGGTGATCTTTACGAATATCTCCTGAGTAAACTCACAACAGCCGGTATAAACGGGCAGTTCCGCACTCCAAGGCATATTATAAGAAAAATGGTAGAGATTCTTGATATCACTCCTGAAGACATAGTCGGAGATCCTGCATGTGGTACTGCAGGGTTTCTGATTTCTGCAATGGAATATCTCACAGAAAAGTACACCTCTCAGGAGGCTGTAATTAAAGATGAGGATGGTAACGTGCACTATACCGGTGATAAACTGGTGCCATACCATGATCATATTCAGAAAAACATGTTTAAGGGTTTTGATTTTGATGCAACAATGCTACGCATTGCATCAATGAACCTGTTACTTCATGGAATAAACTCCCCGGATATTCATTATCAGGATACATTGAGTAACAGTTTCCCGGATCGTTACCCTGATTTTGCCAAGGACCATTTTTCAGTAATCCTGGCAAATCCACCCTTTAAGGGGAGTCTTGATTACGAGGATGTACATTCATCTCTTTTAAGCAAGGTAAAAACAAAAAAAACAGAACTCCTTTTTGTGACCCTCATCTTGCGGATGCTAAAGATGGGTGGAAGGTCAGCAACAATTGTACCTGATGGTGTTTTGTTCGGCTCCTCAAAGGCTCACCAGAGTATAAGAAAAACCCTGGTGGATGATAACCAGCTCGAAGCGGTAATATCTCTGCCCTCAGGAGTTTTTAAACCCTACGCAGGAGTATCAACCGCAATTATTGTCTTCACTAAAGGCGGCAGGACAGACAACGTATTTTACTATGATGTGCAGGACGATGGCTTTTCTCTGGATGATAAAAGGATACCCATAGAAGATAATGACCTCCCTGATATGTTGCAAAAATGGCGAAACAAAGATCCAAAAAAGGACATAGACCGGACAAAGAAGCACTTCTTTGTGAATGTGGATGATATAAGAAAAAACAAATATGACCTTTCTATCAACCGTTACAAGAAAACAGTCTATGAAGAGGAGCAATATGATCCACCAAAAGAGATCCTTAGTCGAATGAAAATACTTGAGAATGAGATAATACATGATATTGATGAGTTGGAGAATATGTTGTGATGAAATATCCTCAAAAATCATTACTCGATATTTGCGAAGTGTCTACAGGCAAAAGAGATGCTAATCATGCCTCTATAAATGGGAAGTATCCTTTCTTTACTTGTGCTGAAATACCACTAAAATCAGATACATTTTCATTTAGCGGTGAAGGTATAATACTACCCGGCAATGGAGCGAATGTAGGATTAGTTTTATATTGTAATGGTGATTTTGAAGCCTATCAAAGGACATATGTTTTACACAAATTTAACTCACAAGTGGAACCAAGGTATGTGTATTATCATTTGATTAAAGAGTGGAAAATAAAAAATAGTAATTTCCAATATGGTTCTGCTACGAACTATATTCGAATGCAAAATTTTGAAGATTACAAAATTCTGATACCCCCCCTATTTGAACAGAAGCGTACTGTAAGAATTCTTGAAAAAGCTAATAGCATCCGGCAAAAACGCCAAAGGGTAATAAAACTTGCTGATGATTTTTTAAGATCAGTCTTTCTTGATATGTTCGGCGATCCAGTCAACAATCCTTATAATTGGGATTTAAAAGCTTTTGAAGATCTCGGAACGCTAGCAAGAGGCAAGTCAAAACATAGACCAAGAAATGATCCGAGATTACTAGGTGGACCATATCCACTAATTCAAACTGGGGATATTGCCAATGCGAACCATTATATTAAATCTTATTCAGGAACCTATTCTGAATTGGGATTAAAACAAAGTAAGCTTTGGCCTAAAGGGACATTGTGTATCACAATTGCTGCGAATATAGCAGATACAGCGATTATGACTTTTGATGCTTGCTTTCCCGATAGTGTAGTTGGATTTACACCAAACAGTATGGTTAATACTGAATACATTCATATGTGGCTAAGTTTTTTTCAGAAGATACTTAGAGATCAAGCGCCTGAATCCGCTCAAAAAAATATTAACTTAAAGATATTGTCCGAATTGCAAATGCCTGTTCCACCAAAAGATACCCAGAATAATTTCTCGGAAATCTTTAAAAAAATTGAAAAATTAAAAAAGAAATTATTATCATCTTCAGAGTTAATAGATAATTCCTTTACATCATTAACACAGCGTGCTTTTCGAGGGGATCTGTAAATAAAACTGTTTTATATGCTGTAATAAAAATTAGTTTCATCCGTTTAATTAAATATTTTACACAAAAGATCTGGATTTAAAATCATGATGAACGATATTCCAGAAATAAGGAAAAGAGCTTCTGAACTTAGAAAGACTGAGAACTATACAGAGGCAGCATCTCTCTATGGTGAGTTATGGCTTGATCATAGAGAGGTATGTAATGAATGGGATGGATGGGGTTATGCTACCTGCCTTCGTAAAACCGGTAATTCTGAAATGGCACTGGAAATTTGCCGGGAGGTATATAAGGAGCACCCTAAATTTGAAAAAGGTAACGATCTATATGCCTGGTGTATTTATGATACCGAAATAAAGAAGAGTGACGAAGATATTAAAAAGGATGAAAAGAGCTTCTATAAGGCTGCCAATGCAATCTTGGAACTCACTCAACAAAGCCAGTATTCACCCTATACTAAAACTGTATTTCAGGTTATCGATTACATAACCAAGAACAATGCTTCATATCCGGCAGATAATGTTCTCCAATGGGTGAATAGATTGGATCCAAAATCTTTATCCCATGTCCCATTTTCTTTTAAAGATAAAGAACAAAAAGAAAGAGAGATTCTATCAGACCATGAAAAATATTATACAGTAAAAACCAAAGCTTTGTATATTTATGGTGTTTATCAGGAGTGTATAGACCTTTGCAATGCAGCACTTAAAGAAATCAATAAATTCCATTATAATAACGACATCTGGTTAAAGCGAAGAGTTGCGCTTGCGAAATCAAAGTTAGGGGATAAAGAAAGTGCTTTAACTGAACTGGAATGTATCCTGATTGCAAAAAAAGAATGGTTCATCCAGTATGAATTGGCACAAATTTGCTATGAGATGGGAGATAGAGAAAAGGCGTTAAAGTATTGTGTTGAAGCAGCATTGAATTATGGGAAGGATGAAAACAAATGGGAGCTTTTTCTTTTCATGGCACAAATATTGAAGGATATGGGAGAGCCCGATATTGCAAAGCAGCATTTAGCATTTGCTGTAATAATTAGAGAAGAAAAAGGTTGGAAAATCCCTGAAACTTTGAATAGAATGATTTCAGAATGCGATATCCAAGATATTGGCAGTTTAAAAAGGAAAGAATTATATAGTCAGCTTAAATCATTTTGGGATTTAAAAAAATATTCAGACCTGCCATTAATGAATGGTACAGTAAAAACAATTCTCCCAAATGGAAAAGCAGGATTTATTACTGGCGATGATAAAAATGATTACTATTTTGAGGTTAGTGAATTTAAGGGAAATATAAGAGCATTGAACACAGGGCTGAAAGTTAAGTATAGTATTGCCAATAGCTTTGATAAGAAAAAAAATATAAAAACAAAAAAAGCAATATTAATAAAGGAGATAAAAGAAAACCGATCCGCTTAAAAGTGATCAAATAGTATTCTATTTTCAATAATCTAAAAGGGAAGTTGGAAAAAAATGGATTTTAAAAAACTGAATCTCGATCGTAATAAAATTGATGGAACCATTCAAGAATGCGCAGGCCTGGATGAAAAACCAAAGCCTCAGCAAAAAGGCAATGGCTATCATTATACTATTATGAAAAATGGCAAAGAAGTTAAATTTATTATCTACTTAAATGGCGATGGGACAACAACTTTAACCCCTGCTGGAAAAAATACAGTCCTTTCTATCGAGATCTTAGAATTTATTGTTGGAAGATGTTTAATAACAGAAAAGAAACACTTTGAATTATCTTTTAAAAGTGTTCCGGACGAAAATTTTGACCAGTTACTGGCTTTTTTATGTGAAGACAGAAATGCTGAAGTTGTAAATGACGATGTCAGAACAAATCAGAGAATTATAAAAATAAAAAGCCAGTTTAGCGATGAAATAACACTTACATATTACAGTAATAAAACAGTCCTTGTTCAGGGTAAACCGCTAAGTTTATACGTGGATGTAAAATTGTTTTTTTATGAAACACTTTCTCTAGAAGAAGTCGTCGAAAAAGAATCCGAGGAATATAATATTGATATAAAGGTTAATGATATCCGCCATGAATTCGTGCAATTAATGCCAAATGCCTACCCTTATTTAGAGGAAAAGGTAATTAAAGTAATAACGCCTTCACTATCACTATTAAAACTGAATATTCAATTAGAGGATTATTCTTCTTTTGTTTTCCCTGTTTTAAAAGGGCTGGAAGGTTATATCAAGCAAATACTTAGAGACAAAGGAAGTGATAATAGTGTCAGATTTGTAAGTAGTTTAGGGTGCCTATTCAAGCCAAGAATTGATGAATTGCAAGACTTCGCAAAATTAGATATTGCTTGTGACAAGACATGCGAAGTAATAGAAAAGTCATATTCTTATTGGAAGTCAAAAAGACATCCTTATTTCCACATGGATAGGCATATAGAGATGACACCCATTCTATATAAGAAAGAAGATGCTGAAGCGATTGTTTATGAGACATTGACCCTTATTGAAGAAACATATTCAAAAATTATCTAATATGAAAAATTATTATAAAATAAAAAAAACGAACTTTAAACAATACCCCTACATTGTTTTTTCAACCTGTTATATCAACCCCATGGATCAAAAAGAGGATATTGAAAAAGAACTGAAGAAAAATAAAGTGCAAGGGAAGATTCTTTTTGATCTGCTACTTTCACATGGGAACACACCAGATCGTTTTTTTGAGGCAATATTTGATGGTTACGAGATTCTTGAAGATAGTATAAAAAACATTGTGATAGTACCTGATAAAATAAAAGATATAGCTGCTGACTTTTACTATATAAAACAAGAATTTTTAGAAAATAGTGTCCTTTCAAATACCCAAAAGTTTTTAATAAGAAATAAAACGCCACTTAAGAGTTCCACAATTTAATCTGAGTTCTTTAAATCGAAACCCCCTATAATTTTTATTTTCTATAAAAATATTTATCTTATAATAAATTATTTTATTTAATAAATGCTATAAAAGAAAATAAGATTTCTATTTTCTAACCCGACTTTCGCTATTGGGCATGTTTAAAAAAATAAGTAATTGAAAATATGAAGTATTTTTTAGCAGAGGTTAAAAAGTCTTCACTACAGAGACATTTAGCCCTTGTGATAGCTCAGGTGGA
>JAAZBV010000028.1 GCA_012513605.1 Desulfatiglans sp.
CTGTCAAAATGGCTTACCATACTCTCCTTGAGCAGGCGGTTTTCCTCCCTTAAACCTGTATGATCCATTGCCCTTATGAGTGAAATCCTGAGTTCGTCAAAATCCAGGGGTTTGATCAGGTAGTCATATGCCCCGTTTTTAAGGGCATCAACCGCTGTTTCAACAGATGAATAGGCGGTCATGATGATTATGGGGATGGCGGGGTTGATGATCTTTATCTCCTTTAATGCCTCAATGCCTGAGACCTTTATCATGCGGATATCCATGAGTATCAGGTCATATGCCCTCTCCTCTACCTTGGCAATTGCAGTTGAGCCGTCATCCGCCTCCTCAATAAGATATCCCCATCCTGAAAGCAATGTCTTAAGCATGGTGCGGTGTGCTGTGTCATCATCCACAACCAGTATTGTATTTTTCTTATCTGTACTCATATTTGTTCTCCTAACTATAGCGGCAGTGTAATGATTACACTGGTACCTGCTTCAGGGTTGCTCTCCACCTTTATCTCACCATTATGTGATTCTATTATGCGGTGAACAATCGCTAAGCCCAGCCCTGTACCTGACTGTTTTGTGGTGAAGTAGGGGTCAAAGATGCTCCCGATGTCACCCGGGGCAATCCCTTTACCTGTATCGCTTACAGTGATCCTTACTACCTCCATATCCGCGTCATAATCCGCCTTTACCAATAACTCCCCGCCATTTTCCATTGCCTCAATGCTGTTTAAAAAGAGGTTCAGAAATACCTGGTTCATACGATCCGTATCAAAGGGGATATAGGGGATGCCCGGTGCTATCTCAACCTTGACCCTGATATTGCGTTCATTCGCGTTTCTTT
The DNA here is from genome assembly GCA_012513605.1 of Desulfatiglans sp. NCBI lineage: Bacteria > Pseudomonadati > Thermodesulfobacteriota > Desulfobacteria > Desulfatiglandales > Desulfatiglandaceae > Desulfatiglans > Desulfatiglans sp. The sequence goes on from JAAZBV010000028.1 coordinate 838, forward strand.
CAATCATCTTGGTAGAGTGGTTGATCACCTTGCTGATATCAAGTATCTCCTTTTTGATATCAACCGGTCTTGCAAAATCAAGGAGCTGGGTGATTACCCTGTTCAGCCTCTCCACCTCGCTTACCATAATATGGGCCGTATTTTTATCCTCAGGCACATCCTTGTATCTCTCGCCAAAGTATGTGGCAAACCCTTTTATGGAGCTTAGGGGGTTTCTGATCTCATGTGCTACACCTGCGGCAAGCCTGCCTATGGATGCAAGCCTTGTGCTGCGCTCAACCTCCTTTTTAAGCTCCTTTACCTCTGACAGGTCTCTGAAGAGAACAATATACCCCAGGAGAGTGCCTGAACTGTCTTTAAGTATAGAGAGGTATAGATCCAGATATACCTTGCTGTGTTCTTCGAGCTCTATTTCAAGCTCTTTAACTATGTTTTTCTCGTTAACACGCAGTTCATTTATCAACTGGATCAGCTCTTCCGGAAGTTTCTCTGCAGCTGGTTTGCCCAGCGTCTCGTGGCCCGGCATATGGAGCAGCGTTTCAGCAATGTAATTAAAGGATGCAATCCTTGAATCGGTATCAAGTACAATAAGCCCGATGGGCATGTTTTCTACTATGTTATCAGAAAGTGCCTTTATCCTTGAAAGGGATGTCTGGGCTGACCTGTATGCCTGTACAAGTATGAGCACGGAAATACCTGCAAACCCTATCAGGAGAAGATAAAACCCCTTTTTAATAAGTTCCCTTGTATCTTCCCTGCTCTGTGCCTCCAACTGGGCCATATCAAGGCCAACATAGATTATTCTGCTCTCTTCTTCTGGATAATATGGATTTCTCCCGGTAAAGGCATCTCTTCTGCTCCTCTGATGTTGTTGCCCATCTCCCGGTCTGCCTAAGGGGGCCCGCATCCTCATTGAGGGCATAAATACCCTGTATACCTCAAAAACCCTGTTGCCACCCCTGTCTGTGACCTCGCGTCTTTTTAGTTCGCCTGTCTCCACCAGCATTGAAAAATCAAGATTTTTAACATATTTTTCACCGATCTGATCCTGATCGCTGTGGTTTGTGATGTTTCCTTCCAGGTCAGTCAATATGATATATGAGATTTCAGGATTCTGGGTATAAAATGTTATCAGACCCTGGAGTGGATTCTGATCCCTTAACTGATTAAATGCCTCTGGCATAGGGAACCTGTCCATTATGGAACCTACCATTGCATTTCTTGTGGCCCATTCAACACTCAATATGTAATTTGCTCCTTTATCAATAAGAAGCCGTTCAATAGCGCGTTTCTGCCTGTTAATATTATCAGATGTCCAGAAAATAAATATGGGGAGAAGTATAATAATACATCCCGCCATTATCCATAACAGGGGCCTGAATTTTGTACTTGCTCTATTTTGAAAATGATTAGCCATATCATGCATATTAGCAACATCCGTTCCATTATACTTTTATTAGTAAAAGGCCATTTTAAAATAAATAATATTAATATATCAATATTTATTTGCCAGCATATGCATACTTTTTACACACCACATCTTCTATAAAAGGGTAACTTATATCCATATGATTAAAATATACTCAATTTTATGATATTCCATAATAGTCACCTTTCATTTTAAAAAAAAGGTGATTTTTTACATATATCAGGTATAATTAAGCAAAAATACGGTATGAATAATTAGTTTAATTATTATCAGGGATCTGACCGACATCCTATATAATAAATCCTTAAGAGTTATTTTATGCTAACCTTTAAATTTAAGGGCGTAAAATGCTTTCATTTCTAATAGTGGATGACAAAGAAAATCTGGCATCTGAACTCAGAAGGCTTCTTGCAGAGCTGTTCCCAGGATGCACAATCAAACAACCTCCTGTACATGAAGAGATAATAAATGCCCTTGATGACAGGCCTGACCTGATCTTTGTAAGATCATCTATTGAAGCCGGGATACTGGCCAATCTTCTTAAAAAACGAATATCAGAAAAAGAGACCTCGCTGATACCTGTTGTGCTCCTTGTTGATGAATTGCATCACATCACACTGTTTGATGAATCAATTAAGAGAGATATTGAGGGCATCGTGACATGGCCATTGAACAAATACAGTGTTGAATCCATTGTGAGGTCTATGATCAGGCTGAACAGGGCTGAATCAGAACTTAAGGCAAGGATTTCGCGCGACGAGACAAATGGCTCTGAGAGCGCAGAGGAGATTAGAAAATACCAGGAAAGACATGAGGGTATCTTTGAAAACACAATAAACGCAATAGCAATATACAGGCCCCAGGATTCAGGAAATGATTTTATTATTGTTGAATTTAACAGGGCCGCAGAAAAGATAGAAAAGGTAAAAAGAGGGGATATTGTCGGTAAAAGGGTAACGGAGGTCTTTCCAGGTGTAATTGAGTTCGGGCTGATTGAGGTATTCAGGAGGGTGCTTAAAACCGGTATCCCTGAGAGACACCCTGTTAGATTTTACAAGGATTCGCGCATTGTGGGCTGGCGTGAGAACTATGTGTACCGGCTTCCATCAGATGAGATCGTTGCAGTATATACTGATGAGACAAAACACAAGGTTGCTGAAATTGCCCTCATGGAAAGCGAAGAGAGGTTCAGGCAGCTTGCAGAATATATCCAGGAGGTCTTCTGGGTCGTTTCTCCTGACTGGAAAGAGGTATATTATATAAGCCCTGCCTATGAAAAGGTCTGGGGCCTTTCATGTGAGAGCCTCTATAAAAACCCTGTATCATGGTCAGACTCTATCATCAAAGAAGACAGGGATATTGTATTATCATACCTCAAGGAAAAGACTAAAGGTGATGTGGATGAAATAATCTTTCCGGAATACAGGATAATCCATTCTGACTTTTCTATCCACTGGATTTCAGCACGGGGATACCCTGTTTACAATGAAGAGGGTAAGTTGTACCGCATTGTAGGCATAGCAGAGGATGTCACGGAAAAAAAACAGTCAGACAAGGCATTTAACGCAATACTCGAAGGTACCTCATGGGTAACAGGCCAGGATTTTTTTGATAAAATAGTCAGGGAATTATCCATCTGGCTTGACTGTGATGTAGCCATAATAGGAAAGGTCACCAAAAATTCAACTATTGAGTCCATATCCATCATAAGGGAAGGGAAATTGTCAAAGGTTTATTCATATCCCCTGAAAAACACACCATGTATGGAGGTAATAAAAAAGGGGTATTTCTATCACCCTGTAGGGCTTAAAGAACATTTCTCTGAGGCTGTGCAACTCCATGATCTTGATATAACCGGATTTGTGGGTATCCGGCTTCTAAACAAGGAGGAAGAACCGATTGGTGTTCTTGCGGCCATGTCAAAGGATTTGCTTATACTCCCCAAAAGGGCAGAGGATGTTATGAAGATACTTGCTGCCCGAACATCCGCTGAGATAGAGAGGATGAATACTGAAGAGAAAAAAAAGCAGGTGGAAGCGCTTTTACAACAGGCCCAGAAGATGGAGGCCATAGGAACCCTGGCAGGCGGCATAGCCCATGATTTCAACAATATCCTACAGTCTATAATGCTCAATACCGAACTGGCCCAGTTTGAAAACAGCGGGAACAACGTTGTGCAGCACAGGATGGATGAGGTATTAAAGGCCTCGAAGAGGGCAACAGACCTTGTAAAGCAGATACTCACCTTCAGCAGGCAGAGTGAGATAGAGTTAAGGCCCCTCAAGATAAGCCTTGTTATAAAAGAGGCGCTCAAGATGCTCAGGTCTTCGCTCCCTTCAACAATAGAGATGAGCTCCAGCATATCTACTGAAGACGATCTGGCCCTGGCTGACCCGACCCAGATACATCAGGTGGTAATGAACCTCTGTACAAATGCCGCCCACGCCATGCGTGAAAAAGGGGGAACACTTAGCGTGAATCTTGAGCCGGTTTTTATACAGCCTGAATCTACCTCTCTTTACCCTGAATTACTACCAGGGCCGTATGTCTGCATGAAAGTCAGTGATACCGGGCACGGCATTGATAAAAATCTTATTGACCGGATATTTGACCCCTTCTTTACCACAAAGGAGCGTGGAGAGGGAACAGGGCTCGGGCTGGCTGTAGTTTATGGTATTATTAAGGAACTCAAAGGGACCATCAGGGTGGAGAGTGAAAAAGGCATGGGAGCGACCTTCACCATACTTTTACCGAGGATACAAAGGCCGCATAAAACCGAAGCTGCTGAAGCTAACCCCATACCCCACGGCACTGAAACAATGCTTCTGGTTGATGATGAAGAGGGGCTGCTTGTTGCCCAGAAAAAGATATTTGAGAGGCTCGGCTATAAAGTCGAGACTCATTCAAGTAGTACAGCGGCTTTTGAGGTCTTTAAAAGAGACCCGAAGCGGTTTGATATAGTAATCACAGACCAGACCATGCCTAAGATGACAGGCGCCCAGCTTGCAAAAGAATTCATGACCATAAGGCCTGACATACCCATAATCCTCTGCACAGGCTTCAGTGATGTCATCTCCGAAGAGGAGGCAAAGGCAATAGGCATAAAGGAGTTTATCATGAAGCCTATTGTTATAAGCGACATTGCCTGCAAGGTGAGGAAGATACTCGACAAATAGGCTACATCAGACGGCCTTCAATTGTTTCGGCGTGATGCATATCAATACGATATTAATGGTATAATATTTCTTATATTCTTCCGGTAGATGCGGAAATCACTATCAAGAGTGAAGATGTGACTGCCAGGATATATCTCGGACATCCTTACAAGACAGGCATCAGCAAGTGACATTGGAACATCAGTGTACTTTTTAAGAAGCCATTTTACCTGATCAAGGGAATCTTCTATTTGAAAGGAGATATTAATAACTCCCCGTTTAAGGAGTTCAAGTACAATTTCAGCTCCTCCCCGTATATCGCGGAGTAAAAAACATGCCTCGGATAGTACAGCTTCGCATGTTAACAAAGGAGGGGCAATTCGAGACCATTGCTCTTTTGCCCATTTATGATATTCATCCCTGGCATTAATAAATGCAACAATTGGCCCTGTATCAATAATAACATTTTGTTTCATTTTCCGTATTCTGCCATACGGGTCTTGTTATAAGAGAGGTCTACCGGTCCATTTACCGATCCGGCAAGATCTTTAGCAAGCTCCATGCAGGAACCCTTTAGAGAGCCGCCCTCTCCATTAACAATTGTCTCTATTGCCTCTCTTAACAGGGCAGACCTGCTTTCTCCTTTTTGTGCCGCTGTTGAATCAAGCCTTTCCAATAAGTTTTCAGGCAGTTTTACAGATAATGTTTTCATTTTACCCCCTGCGGTATTACCTATTTGACACTATCGTATTACCGCTTTAAGGTATTGTCAATATGGTTATTGATTAGTATTTCTTATACAACTCCTGTGCCTTTTTGAGTGAATCCACATCATCAATCCCCATCACCTCATTTTCATCCGCTGCAACCACATAGCCTGTTTTAAGGCCGTCATTGTACATCATCTCAACCATGTCAGTGATAAAATATTCCTTTACCTCAACCTGTTTCCCCTCTCTTTCCTTAATGACTATATGGGGCTGAGCGCTCAATAGTTCAAGATATTTTATAAGGGCATCCCTTTTCACGGCATATATGCCCCCATTCACTATGCTGAGTCTTTCCTGCTCCTGCACCGGGAATTTGTGCCAGTATTCCCATTCAACAATCCTTTTTACATAATTGCCGTTGGTGTCAAGCACACCATATTTCTTTTTGTCACGTGGAACAAACCCCAGAATGGTCAGGTCACACACTGACAGCCCATCCACTAGCCCCTGAAATGTGGAGGCCTTTATCAGGGGTGTATCGCCCATTGTTATAAGCAAAGAGTCATACTGCTCATTTTTTATAAAGTCCTTTGCAGCGAGCAGTGCGCCGCCAGTACCATTAAGCTCAGGCTGTTCATAATACTTTGCATTGCAGGCGCTGGTCGCCCTTATCACATCCTCCTTTTTATGATTTACCACAATGGCCTTTGGCCCTTTTGGCAGTTTATCAATTATGCTCAAAAGTATGGGTTTATCTCCCTGAAAGACCTCCCCTCCCTTTGGCACAAGTGGAAGAAGCGTCTTGTTACCCTCATAGCCCTTTACCCTGCTCCCTTTTCCCGCTGCAAATATAAGCGATGCAATCTTCTTGTTTTCCAATTTGGTTCTCCCTACTATCTCGACTAACGTTTAACATATTTTAATAATAAATATTTTCAGATTTTTATCATTAATGTATCAAAAAGTGTACTTTAAAAAGCAGGTTATAATTGTACTGTTAGCTACCTTTTTTAAGTCATAATAACAGTCTCACTGCTTGAAATAGCATAAAATCCATGCTATTTTATTTTCATGATAAACTCCTTTAAAAACAAAGCAACAGAAGATATCTATAATGGCAGGCCATCAAAGATTTCTAGAAAAATTTGTCCAAAGGAGTTATGGAAAACAGCATCAAGAAAACTTGACCAATTGGACTCAGTGACATCACTGGATGAGCTAAAAATACCACCTGGAAACAGATTGGAATCCCTGACAGGTAATAGAAAAGGGCAGTATAGCATTAGAATTAATGACCAATACAGAATCAGTTTCAAATGGATTGAGAATAACCCTGATGAAGTAGAGATAACAGATTATCATTAACAAAATTTGACGGAGAGACATTTATGATTAGAATACCAACTCATAGAGTTCCAACACATCCTGGAGAAATGCTTTTAGAAGAATTTTTAAAACCTATGGGAATTACCCAAATGGAATTAGCTAAATCTATAAAAGTACCATACCAGAGAGTGAATGAAATTATTAATAGAAGACGTGGTGTAACGCCAAGCACTGCCTTGAGACTCGCAAAGGTATTCGGGCTATCAGCTGATTTCTGGTTAAATCTTCAAATGAAATGGGATCTGTATAATGCTAATATAACCGAATCAGGTACCTTAAAAAATATAAAGCCGATACCAACGAACCAAAAGAAATTTGAACATGAATCATACCAAACGATATAAGCAATTTTGATTTCCCTCACTCCCTCATTGCAAAAGTGAAATCATAAAATATGTTCAATGACCTTACCATACAGCAACTGTGCGCACTTGATTACAACCGGAACATGGTTGTTACCGCAGGTCCAGGCGCAGGTAAAACCAGAATCTTAAGCCACCGCTTCTGCTTTATCCTTCTTACCGATGAGAGGGTTACCCTTCCGCAGATACTTACCCTCACATTTACTGAAAAGGCCGCAGAGGAGATGAAGGGCCGCATTTATGACATGCTTATCAGCCTGGATAAAAGATTCAGGCAGGGGGGTAACAACCGGTTAAGGGAGAGGATCAGGGAGGCAAAGGATCAGTTTGACAAAAACAGGATATCTACAATCCACTCATTCTGTGCAAACCTGTTAAGGGAGCACCCTGTGGAGTCAACCACTGACCCTGATTTTAAGATCACCCAGGGTATGCGTCAGCAGATGATACTTGATAGCGCCATCAAAGAGGCCATAAAAACCATATGGGATGAAAACAGGGATGAGCTCATCCCGCTCCTGCGTTCATTCGGGGGTAAAAACAGCCTGATAAGCGCGGTCAGGGGCCTGAGTGAAAACGTATCACTATATGAAAGGGTGCTTGATACAAAAGAACGCCTTTTCAGTATCAGCGACTGGAAGGATCAGGTGTTCAATGATTACTGCCTGTATCTAAAAGAGAGGTTTGTGCTGCCTTACCTGAAGGGGCTGAATGAACAGGAAAACATGAATGATACCGCAAAAGAGCTGATCGCCATCCTTGAAGAGTGGCTTCCTTCAGGTGACACAGAATATAATGGTTATGGCATACCTGCCCTTTTCAGTAGGATGAGAGCCCTTGCAAGCACAGGTGGCGGACCAAGAAAGAGGTGCAGTATTGATGTTGGGCTCAGACAGCTTTCATATATTGATATGGTTAATGAACACTTTCCTGACCTGTTTATCCTGAATAATCCTGATTCCATATTTGAAAAGGAGCTTAACTCCTTCATGAAGGTGGTTAAGGACTCCATAGAAAAATATTCACATGAAAAGGGGCTGATCAACAGTCTTGATTTTTCTGACCTTGAGACAAGGTCTCTCATGTTTCTAAAAAAGATGCTCGAAAACAGGAAATCCCAGCACCTAAAAAGGATACAGGAGAGATACAAATATATCATGGTGGATGAGTTCCAGGATACCAACAGGATACAGTGGGAGATCATCAGGACCCTTTGCATGGATACATCAGGACAAAGCCTTAATGCACTGCTTCCGGGCCGAATATTTGTTGTGGGGGATAAAAGACAGGCTATATACCGCTTCAGGGGAGGCGATGTCACGGTGTTTGAAAAGGTAATAAGGGAGATAGGGCAATCAAATATAAAACCTGGCCCCCTCTTTTTTCAATCAGAGGAGATGAAAGGACGCATTAAAGAGATAGATAATGGGTTTGATCCTGCCGCCATTACTGACAGGTTTAATATGCTTACTCTTAAGGATCAGGCGAGTATCTTAAATGGTGATATCTATCTGCCCCATAATTTCAGGAGCGATCAGAGGCCGATCAACTTTTTCAACAGCACCTTTGAGGAGGTATTCAGCAGCAGACATGCCGGGGATATAAAGGAGTACGAGACCGCTCCGAGGGATATATTGGCAGCGGATAATAAAACCGACGACCCGCTGGCCATGGGGTCTGTAACCATTTATATTCCATCTCTCTCTTCTGAATCTGAAAAGGCCGGGGAGCCTGAGATAGAGTCAACCCTTATAGTAAACCTTATAGAATCTATAATGGGAAAACAGGGCACAGAAACCTATGAATACAGGGTCTATCAGGATATACGCGAGAAAATAGAAAAAAATGAAAAGGCAATAGGCATACTCTTTTACGCCTTCACCCATATCAGGAGATTTGAAAATATATTAAGGGAGGCACACCTCCCATTTGTAATCCACAGGGGAAAGGGCTTTTATAAGAGCAGCGAGGTGATAGAGATGCTCCAGTTCCTGAATTTTCTCGCTGATGAAAGGCAGGAGATATCGCTTTTAAGTAGTCTCAGGGGGCAGATCTTCGGGTTAACTGACCCTGAGGTATTTGATCTCTTTTATAACAGGAAGGCGCTGACATGTGATGCGAACATGCCAGACCACCCCTATATAAGGAAGCTCTTTAAAGAGATCGCATCCTTCCGGGAGCTTGCCTCGCGCCTTACCATATCTGAGCTGATACGCACCATCATCTCAAGGCGTTCACTCACAGCCGCATATTCTGCATGTGAGAGGGGTGGTCAGACACTCCTCAATATGGAAAAGCTCATGGATATTGCGCGGAGGTTCCAGCATGAAGAAAAGGGTTCTCTGCACGATTTTGTTAGATATTGCCTTGATATGGCGGAACAGGATGAGGATGAGGGAGAGGCAGTCATGGCAGGGGGCATAAACAGCCCAATAACCCTCATGACCATACATGCTGCAAAGGGGCTTGAGTTCCCTATGATAATCCTGCCCCAGCTAGACAGAAAAATCCTGATTACCCCTGATACAGGAAAACCCCTGAGGCTCTACACCCCTGCAGAGAATAATGGTTTAAAGTGGAACAGCAATGAAGGAGATATGCCCCTGTGGCCTGTTGAGGCACCCTCACTTGATTTTCGCAGGGCAAAGGGGCCGCTCATGCACCTGCTTATGCACAGAAACAGCCTTGAAGAGGTGGCGGAAAACAGGCGCGTATTTTATGTTGCATGCACCAGGGCAGAGAACCACCTGGCGCTTCTGTGTGCTGAACATCCTTTAAAAGCGGAGATAAAGCCTGTCCCCCTTACCTCTGACGACTACAGGGAGAAGGCCAGTATAAATCAGATTCTTACCGACATACATGGGCTTAACCTGGAGTATGGCGAAGATGAAGGATGCGATAATAACAGGTTTTTTCCAGTCGTAAAAAGGCCCCTGGTAAAAATGGAGGGATTCAGGGGCATTGAATATTCACCCCAGATGCCAGACCCCGGTTCCTTTGGGGCATATGACGAGGGTATCAGGGGGCTTGACCTTACGGCACCTGTAAGGTCAAACCCATATTTGCAGGTAAGCTTTACCTCTGTGCGCCTCTTTTTAAGGTGCCCTGTCAGGTTTTACCTGAACACAGTCCTGAAGCTTAAGGAGGGCGAATACAACAGCACATATGATGATGAAGAGCGCCCTGATGAAACCTTCTTATCTGAGGATATGGAGGACTATGATTCAAAGGATGCCCTCTATACAGGTAATTTTATCCACGGCTACCTTGAAAGGCACAGATTTGGCAGCCCCTTTGATGAGGCACTCTTTGATAAGATAAAAAAAGGGATGCCCCCTGATGATCACAGACCGGATTTCCACCTTGAAAGGATAAAACATCTGCTCATGAATACGGTGGCAGATAAAAGGCTGATTGACCTCATGAAAGAAAAGAGATTTTATACTGAAGTGCCATTCCTCGTAACCGCCAGGCCGGGGATAGAGTTCAGGGGGGTAATGGACATGATAATTGAAGAGCCTGAGACCGGGCACTGGATAATCATAGACTGGAAGAGCAATGATACTAAAGAAAAATCCCCTGAACAGATTGTTAGAGAAAGCGGTTATGATATCCAGCTCGCCTTTTACAGGTGGGCGCTGGAGAAGATATTGAATAAAAAGGTGGAAAGGCAGTATATCTATTTTCTTGATAATGGCCACCTCCTTGAATGCAACTGGCCGGGCAACCCGCCTGATATGCTCGATAATATATCACAAAAAATGGATGGGCTTGAGGATAAAAAGATATGGCAAGCAGAGGTCAGTGCCACAAGGGATAAAGGCACCGAATGCCGCTTCTGCGGGTATAACAAAAAACTGTGTCTGTAATAACCTAATATCTCTTTATTGATAACCACGGAGGTCACGGAGATATTATCTTTTAAGTTTTTACTCCGTGTTCCTTGGTTAATAATATTTTAGGTTTTCCCGTATCCCTAAGATATATATAAATCACTCAGATGCCCAAGCCTGCCTTTTTTTTCGCTTGCTAAATAGTAATCATCACCGACAAGCACAAGTACACGTGGGCCGCCCGACTCATTCTGGTTTGGCGGAAAATAGTCTATCATCTCCGGTATCTGGTCAGCTAGATTTTTTGCCTTCCCGATACGCATCAGAGGAAAATCGCCGAATGTGATACCAGATGCTTCATAATGGGTCTTCATCTCAGCAGGCAGGGTACTTTCTGGGTCTTTTGTTATAATGATAATCACATGTGTCCTGAACTGCGCTTTTCGATTTTCCGGTATCTCATCCATTACCTTTATTATATTATCAAGACTCTTTGCCCTGCCCTTTACCTCATCATAATTTTTATGAAACTTGTCCATGCTGATAAATGTCATGAGGGGTTCCTGAGTTGCATCCATATACCTAAAAAAGAAGTCGCGGGTTTTTATGAAATCATTAAAATAGCTGCCATTGGTGTTGTAACTGGGGAACTGCCCCGCCTTTGCGGTTTCCATAAGTATATCTACAAAGGTTTTGTCCCCCTCTTCCCATAGAGTAGGTTCTCCACCTGTATAGTTCATGTTCCAGTATGACTCAGGTATGCTCCTGCAGTCATCAAGTGCGATTCTTACCTGATTCCATGAAAGCCTGTAACCGGGTTTTATGATGTGGTCTTCTGCCTCTCCAACATATATATAACCGCAGTGCGCACAGTTGAGGTTGCATTTATGGAGCAGAGAGACCCCCATGATATTTGTCGGTTTGCGTCCGATATATTCCATAAAGGCCTCCCTTTTTTCTACCACCCGGTTGTAAGACCGGTGCCTGCGTAAAAATAACCTATTGCCTCTATCTCATGGATCTTACCGTTCCTGATCTTGAACACATGGGCGGCAGGCAGCTCAAAAGGCCCCCATTCATTTGCAAATTCGGTGATCCCTGGTACTCCGGTAATCTTCATCACCTTGGGTTCGCCATTGTGGCGGAAGATAGAGAATACAAATACCAGCCCCTTTTCTTCATCAACCGCAAATATACGTCTGTCAGTGATATCAGCAATATAACTTAAACGTCCCGTGTTAAGCTGATCCGCACATTTATAGGTACTGAATATATCCACATCCTTTTTACCGGTACGGTCATTGGCTGCAATCCCGCCGTTTTCCCTTCTCTCGCACTCATCCGCAAATGGTGCAACATTACCATTATTCTGAATAATGGCCTCATAATAGAGGTTGGCGATCTCTATCATCTTTTCGCGTGCGATACGCTCCATCTTGGGCTGGCGCTCCAGAAATGCAGGCCGGAGTGCTGACATATTTGGATTCAGGGGTTCACCCTTTTCATTGTGTACAACAAGGTGATCAATCTTTGTAATCTTTTTATCTTCTATCTTGAGCCTTATGGCCACAATGGTGGGATTTTTATTCTCCTCTATCACACCCATGAAGGCCACCTCATCAGCCGCCTCATCAGCAACTATGATCTTGAAATTGGTCGGGCCTGCGGTGGCTGTCTTCCAGAGCCCTTCGCCTATGGTTATCTTTTTGTTGTTTTCAACAATCTCTGCGTCGGCTGCAAGCGGGACACCGGCAGGGTCATTCTTCGCAAGGGCGGCAAGGTACTGGTCCATCTTATCTTCAAGACATTTTTTCGTGCAGCTCCAGCCGTCGTCACCCTGATACGGGGCATCAAGTATGGCCATTGCCTCTATCTCATAGATCTTGCCATTTCTGATCTTGTATATATGTGCAGCAGGCACTGTAAACTTGCCCCACTCATTTTTACGCTCTGTCAGCCCCGGGATATTTACAATGGGCATGGGGTCAGGTTCGCCATCATGATTGAACACAGAGAAAACCATAACAAGGCCCATTTCTTCATCTATTGCAGCTGGGCGGATCTGGTTGATGTCTGTGATGTATCTCCACATGCCTGTATCCATCTGTTGTGCGCAGGTCATTTTCATAAAGGTAAGCATACCGCCGGCTGATGTCATTGCCCCATCACCCATCTGTGGGTTCTGGTTGTTGGCAGTGGTCATGCCATTCTCATTACGCTGGCATTCATCAGCATATGGGGCGATAGAGCCATCATTCAATTCAAGAGATGGGTAATAGCTGAGCGCTGCTTTCAGCATATCCTCTCTCGGGGTCTTCTGTGCATCAGGCAGTTTTTCAACCAGGGCCAGCCTTGGCTTTTTAAGGCCTTCAGGTACAGTATTACCTGCCATTGCGGAGGCAGCAGGGGAGACCATGTGATCTATCTCTGTAATCTTGCCATCAACCAGTTTGAGGCGTGCACCAAGCAGTACCGGGTTGCCTTCGCTTTCCATAACACCCATGAAAGCGACACGTTCCTCTTTGGGGTCTGCAATATAGATCTTGAAATCGGTTGGAAGGGCAGATGCCGTCTTCCATAATCCCTCACCTATGGGTGTGGGTTTCGTGTTCTGAACCATTTTGACATCCTCTGCAAGGGGGACGCTGGAAGAGTCATGGCTTACAAGTGCTGCAAGGTACCTGTCCATCATGTTTACAAGATATTCCCTTGTATACCTGGTCGAAGCCACTGCCTCAGCCGGAGGGGACTCCTCTTCAGGCTCAGGAGGCGGACTTAAAGCGGAGTCAGTTGCTGAATCCTTTGATGAATCAGAGGGTGAAGAACATGCTGAAATAACAAAACAGAAAATCAGTAAAAGAGTGAACAAAACAACAGTTTTTTTCATAAGACCTCCCTTTTTGTGGCCCATAAAACCGGTTCAAATCTGGTATATCCTTTCATAATCCAGGTTATCCCGGTTTAAAGGCATAATTTGTTGATGTTTAAGCTGGAATATTTAATTTGGCGCTATGCCTGTTTGAAATGAACTATAGGAATATAGCCTTTTTGTGTCAAGACAATAAACCGGAAATATACACTGCGAGCGCCCTTAATGCCCTGTCAACTGACCTGAAGACTGCCATGCCCTTATTTGCCAGTTCTTTTGCCATGGGGTCATACAGCTCCCCTGCATCTATCACCCCTATGACCGGTTTATCTGTATTTTTTATTATTTCACCAAGCTCATTAACCATACTGCCCGGCCTCATAAATCCATAGCTATCATTCCCTGAAAGGGTTGTGGTTGTAGGGGATAAAGGGTCAAGGCCCACTATAATGGCGTCCACATTTTCATCCTCAACAAGCTGTTTTATCATCAGGATATGGGTCTCGTCATCCCCGGCAGGGTTTATATCAAAGGGGTTATTTACCTTTGTCAGCCTTGAAATCCCTTTTGCCTCAAGTAAACCATTAAATCTGTTTACTGTGGTTTCATTGAACCTTGCCATCGCAAGATAACACCCGTCGGTTTCAAGATTGTCAGCCATGCCCACCGCCTCAAAGCCTGCCCCGCTTAATGCAGCAATCCTGTTACCCCTTATGACCTTTTTATTGAGTTTTTCAGCCAGTAAAAGCAGGTCATTAAATTCTGTAAAGCTGGATGCAATAATTCCCCCTGCCTCTCTTACGCAGGATATAAAGAGCTGATAGTCGCCTGCTATTGTAGCTGTATGGCTTGTTGTTGCACTTTTGCCTTCTTTTGTCTTGCCTGCCTTGTAGATAATTACAGTTTTTCCATTCTCTTTTGCGTGTTTTATTGCACTTAAAAAAGAGAGCCCGTCCAGTTTCTTGAACCCCTCAGTATAGAGAGCGATCACATCTATATCATCCCTTTCAGCAATGTATGAGGTTACATCTCCAAGTGTAAGGTCATTCTGGTTGCCCACTGAAATCATATAGGCAGGATCAAACCCGTCGAGGCTACTTGCCCTTGTTATCATGAATGCACCGCTCTGGCTTATCAATGCAATATTTCTAGTGCGGACGTCTCTTTTTCTGGGCAGTTTCTCTTCAGGGATAAAGAGGGTGTCATATTTTCCGGGGTGGGACACAACACCAAGGGAGTTTGCACCCAGAAATACAGGGGTATTACGGCCTGCCAGCCTTGCCCTGTTGATTTTATCAGCCATCTCGTTCGCAAGTCCGATGCTTTCATCAGTCTCACCAATGCCACCCGGTATAAGGATTACTGATTTGCATATATCCTTTTCAAGTACCTTGTCGACTATATCCGGCACCTGTTCTGCCCCCACAGCAACCACGAGGAGGTCAACCCTTATATCAATGCTTGTTAGGCTCTCCACGCACGGTACGCCGTTAAAATTATCTGTGCCGGGCTTTATGATGCGGAGGTTTTGTTTCTCAAATCCCATTGCAATAATATTATTCAGAATAATCTGTCCGAAATTTACCCTTGTTGTTGAGACACCTAATATTCCTATTGTCCGGGGGTGTAATAGAGAATCGATCCTGTCCAGGGGCCGTTTACATGGCATCTTTTCAGTGCGGCTGAACCTGCATAAACCGTCAAGTGGTACAGGACAATTCGCTGAAAAGACAAACGGGTTTATCTCAAGCTCTTCTATCACATATGGGCTCTCAGAGCTGAAAGCTGAAAAACTGTTTGCGAGTGATATAAATGATGAAAACAGGTCTCTAAGTGCATTATCGATATCAACCGGTTTCTGTCCACGGGTAAGCCCTGCGAGCTTTCTGTAGCTTAAGGTCTTCCTGAACAGGGCCAAAAATTCATTGGCAGAGGTCATCATGGTTGATGCTGATACAAAGGCCATGCCCTTTTTAAAGGTCTCAGCATAAAGCTCTGTATCTGTGCCTCCAGGGCCAGCGGTTATTATCATTCCAAAATCGCGGGTCTTCCTGATACCGATAATGAATTCTGACCCAAATGCGGTTGATTCAAAGGGTATGTGCTGAACCATGAGCACACCCCTGATATCATGTTTAACAGCCTCTCTGAGCCTGCCCCCTGAAAGCTCTTTATATATTTCAGGTGAATGGATATCCCCATTTTCAAGGAGGCGGGCATAATACCCAGGCACATCGTTAAGCATCTGCCTGATAGCCTGCCTGATTATATCAGCCCTTTTTTCAACCACCTTTACACCATGAACATCTGTTTTGTGGCTTATATATGGAGAGACGATCTTGAGCACCACCCTTTCACCAGGAAGAGAGGTAAGCTCTTCGTCAGTATATGTCCTCTCTTTTTCCAGAAATATGTGGGCTGGAGCAGTAACACGGTGAATCATATTTAAGAGGGAATAGGTCTCGTGCTCAAAGAGGCTCGCCCTTCCATCACTTTCCGCTGATGCAAATATATTTATCATGGATTATTATCCTTGGCCCCTTACAGAGTGGAGGTTTTCGTAATGGGGCTCTCTGCTTTTTGAAAGGATTATACTTCGTCATGCCCGCGAAGGCGGGCATCCATTTGTTTAATATTTTTAAAAACCAATAAAATAGATTCCCGCCTCCGCGGGCATGACGACTATGGTCCTGTCATCAAATA
Source organism: Desulfatiglans sp. (assembly GCA_012513605.1). Taxonomy (NCBI): domain Bacteria; kingdom Pseudomonadati; phylum Thermodesulfobacteriota; class Desulfobacteria; order Desulfatiglandales; family Desulfatiglandaceae; genus Desulfatiglans; species Desulfatiglans sp. The sequence continues at coordinate 17,285 of JAAZBV010000028.1, forward strand.
TACTTAAACAATCTAATCTTATTATGATCGTCAATAATATTACCCATAATTCTTCCGGGGGATGGTGGCAAAGTGAAACACCGGTTTTGTTATCTTGAGTATATTCAAAGGACAATGTTTAACCCCTGCCGGGATAAATGCCAGAAAACTTTCCCTCATCAGGTTTCTCTCCCCATCTATATAAAACTCTATCTCTGCTCCAAGGTCATTAAGGTTCTTTGGGTCTGTGCCGAAAAAACCTATTACCTCATCAACATCATGAGAGTGGGGATCAGGGCTGGAGTCATCCTTCTGATCGGTTGGCCAGAACCAGACTACCTCTACATAAAAGGCCCCGGGGATTACATCGCTATCAAGGTAAAACATGCGGGTGCTTCTTTCAGCGGAAAGGTTCCCTCCCCATTCGGGTACAACCAAATCTTTCCTGGGCTTTGTAATAATATATTTCCCGTGTTCTGATTTTGCCATTTTGTCTCACCTCAAGATTTAAAGGTAAATATTTCCTGCATTGTTTCCGCCAGTTTAATCAAACAGATATTTAAGTCAATGGTGATGTATAGCTTCACCAATCCTTTTTTATCTGCTTCTGAAGTTTTGTGATCGCCTTCCACCTTTTTCTCTCTGTCTGTTGAGTGCCGAGGTTTGTCCTCTCCTCAATAAATCTGGCCTCACGTCTCATGCGGGTATAGTTACAATATCTGTCAGGGTCGAGTTTCCCTGCTTTTATTGCCTCCTGCACTGCACAGCCCGGCTCAGATTCATGTGTGCAGTTTCTGAATTTGCAATCAAGGCTAAGCTCTTCAATATCGTTAAATGCCTCTTCTATTTCCTCTTCAACCATCCAGGGCTGAAATTCCCTCATGCCAGGTGTATCTATCACAATCCCACCTTCAGAAAGGAGCATAAGCTCCCTTGAGGTGGTTGTATGCCTTCCCTTTTGATCGCTTTCACGGACAGGGTTTACCCTCTGCCTCTCCATGCCGAAAAGCCTGTTTATTATGGTTGATTTACCCACGCCTGATGACCCGATAAAGACTATTGTCTTACCGGCCTGTATGTGCGCGGATAGGTCCAAAATTCCTGAATTTGTGAGGCCGCACACAGGTATAACAGACACACCAAAAATGACTTTGTTTATCTGATCCAGATATTCCTCTGGGTCAGGCACAAGATCGGTTTTGTTAAGAACAACCACCGGGGTTATCCCACTATTATATACAGTGGTCAGGTAACGCTCAATACGGCGCACACTGAAATCATTATCAAGTGCGTTTATCAGAAAACAGGTATCTATGTTTGCCGCTAGTATCTGCTCAGTAATCTTGCCCTGGATCTCAGACTTTCTACCGGACACCCCCTTTCTGGATAAAGAGTTTTTTCTTTCAAGAAGCCCGTGGATTATTGCCCTGTTTTTCTCCTTATAGGTTCTTATTGTCACCCAGTCTCCAACTGCAGGGAGCCCTCCACCATCTTTAGCAGCATGCTGCATCCTGCCTGACATCTCTGCGAGAAATTCCCCCTCTTCACACAGCACACTGTAAAAGCCTCCCCTGTGACCCTGTGATACCCTTGCTGGCAGTACCCCCTGTTCTGTTTCCTGATTCGAAAATTGTGTTCTGAAATGGTCATCCCATCCTAAATCTTCAAGCTTCATTTTATTCCCCTTTATTACTGTCTATGATCTGATAAATATTACCATTATGAGGGCACGGTGCCTCGTGCCCTCTTCATTATGGCAATTAAATGTTTATCAGCATCAAACAGGTTGTGTTATATAATAGTATAAGGGATTTACCAATAGAAAACCCCGGTTAATATATCTTTCCCCGGGGCCATAAATGAAAAGGCCGCCCATTTAGGCGGCCTTTATTAAACAATTTTTTAGGATACTATCCTTTCACAGACGAGGTCTCCTACCCCTGCTGTGCTGTAACCCATCTTGCCTGCATCCATGCTCTTCATCTTGTTTGCGGTGACATACTTTACCGCCTCTTCTATCTTGTCTGCTGCTGCCTGTTCACCAAGGGTCTCAAGCATCATGCCTGCGGCACATATGGCAGCAAGGGGGTTTATTACGCCAAGTCCGGTATACTTGGGTGCAGAACCACCAATAGGTTCAAACATGCTTACACCTTCAGGGTTGATGTTACCGCCTGCAGCAAGCCCCATGCCCCCCTGTGTAATTGCGCCAAGGTCAGTGATGATATCACCGAACATATTGCCTGTTACAAGCACATCAAACCATTCAGGACTTTTTACCATCCACATGCATGTGGCATCAACATGAAAGTATTCCCTTTTAATGTCAGGGTAATCTTTTGCGCCCATCTCATGGAAGGCCCTGTCCCACAGGTCATAAACATAGGTAAGCACATTTGTCTTGCCAACAAGGGCGAGTGTGTTGTGTTCACCCTTACCCTGCGCCTTTTTACCATATTTACGTGTATATTCAAATGCGTACCTGAGGCACCTGTCCACCTGGTGCCTTGAGTATACTGCCGTCTGTATTGCCACCTCATGGGGTGTGCCCTTCATGGTAAAACCGCCGGCCCCTGTGTACTGGTCGCCTGTGTTTTCACGGATAACACAGTAGTCTATCTCCTTTGGCCCCTTGTTCTTTAGCGGTGTCTCAACACCGGGGTAAAGCCTTACTGGCCTTAAGTTTATATACTGGTCCAGCCCAAAACGTGCCTTTAAAAGGACGCCCTTTTCAAGGATGCCCGGCGGCACATCGGGGTGACCTATTGCACCAAGCAGGATGGCATTATATTTTTTGAGCTCCTCTATGTCTTTGTCAGTGAGGGTTTCACCGGTTTTTAGGTAACGCTGACCGCCAAAATCATAGGAGGTTGTCTCATATTTGAACCCATATTTTTGAGAAGCGGTCTTGAGCGCCTTAAGTGCCTCAGCGATAACCTCAGGGCCTGTACCATCACCCGGAATAACTGCTATTTTGTACATTTTTATCTTCCTTTCATCTAAATTTTAAGAAAATGAATAATATGGGAATGATACCTATGTGTCAATTCTAAAAAAAGTCTATAGTTGCTATGTATAAAAGGAGTTAACACCATAAATAAATTAGGCTACCCTCTTTCTTATTAATATTAACGTGGTCGCCAAGCGCCACAAATTTACAAACGAAAGAGAGGTAGCCAAATGAATAGC